>DATDOI010000063.1:0-2627 GCA_035293325.1 Candidatus Altimarinota bacterium | reverse complement strand
CGGCTCAAGATTCAGATCCGGATCTTCTCCGGTCCCGCTTACGCCGGCTGCCGCGGAACCGTCCCCCAGAACATTTGAAGCGATCTGTTCCTTCAGATCCGGGTAATCCACATAATCGTTCACCAAAAGCTCGCCCACAATCACCACGATGATGACCGTCAGAAAGAGCGTGAAGAGGTTGAATTTCGACATAAGGCGGTACAAATGAGCTCGCGATCACTCACTTTCGCGACCGCGCCCGGCTATTTTTTTCGAACCTGGGTAAAGTCGAGCTCAACGGGTGTTTCGCGTCCGAAAATCGAGATCAAAACTTTAATCTTTCCCTTTTCTTCATCAACTTTGTTCACAACGCCGTCATAATTCACAAAAGGTCCGTCAAGAATAATGATCGTATCGCCGATAGTGAAGTCTATCTTGAATTTCGGCTCGGATTCGCCCATGCGGCGCTTGATAACCTTAAACTCATCAGGTGAGACGGGAACCGGAATTGTGCCGGAACCAACGAAGCCCGTCACGTTCGGAGTATTGCGGACAACATACCAGGAGTAATCTGTTACCGTCATATCCACGAGAACGTAACCCGGGAAAATACGCTTCTGTTCAGTTTTCGGCTCACCTTTTTTGATGACGATCTGTGTCTCTTTCGGCACGACAACGTCAAAAATCTGTTCCTGCAGCCCGAGTGATTCGACGCGTTGAAGGAGCGCCTCGCGAACGGCGTCCTCATATCCTGAATAGGTGTGAACAACATACCAGTGTCTACCGGTACCTTCTGCCTGTTTTGCCATACGACTGCTGGAATAAAGATTTATTGAGTGACTGGAGCATCATCGGCATCGGCCGGGGCAGTGCCTTCAGGGGAAGCCGGAGCAACCTCTTCAGGTCCTATGCTCACCGTTTTGAGCACTCCGCTGCCATCTTCAGTGGTCACGGTCGCCTCCCCGAGGTCTATGGTCGGTTGTGCTGCAGTATCAGCGGAGACCGGAAGCGTTCGCGCCGGACCCAGGTCCAGAAGTGAGCGGTGGCCGGTGCCAAAAACATAATCGAGCACACCAATAAAAATGGCTGTAACAAGGCAAAAACCCAACACCAGAAACGTGAGGCGCACCGCCTTGTTTCGCGTCGGCCATGTAACCTTGCGAAGCTCCTGGTAGCTCGCGCCGACAAAGCTGGTCACGGAATTTCCCCTCGCATGTTTTTTTGCTTCTGAACTCATGGTTTTTGTAAAAATAAACGACTCAAAAAAGCCTGCCCAATTCGAACGAAGTATAGGTTGACCATTGCCCAAATGCAAGAGTTTGTGCTAAAATATAGAGATATATTTTGAACGTAAGGCTCTTGATGAAGATCTGGAAAAATCTGCGGCAATTTCTCTTCGTGATGACTCTGACCGGTCTCGCGCTGGTGTGCGCCGGAAGCCTGGGTGGGCTGACGGCTCCCGCAGCTCTGGCGCAGGGGATTTTTCCTCTGCCAAGTCCCGAGTCGTACGGTAACGTGCCGGCCCCCGTTGGAGGAGGAACAGCGCAGCAGCAGTTTGCGCAGCTGGTGTGGGGAGTTGTCCAGAATGTGAGATTCATTATCGGCGCAGTGGCGATTCTCATGATTGTTTATGCCGGATTCCGTATGGTTACGGGTTGGGGAAAAGAGGATGTTTATACGAAACAGCGCAGCAATATTTTTTACGCCATCGTAGGTCTTGCGGTTGTGGCTCTGGCAGGCGAGGCGGCAAACATTCTGTCCGTCGCATGTCCGGAAGCAATTCCAGGACAGCCGGCCGTGCCATGTACGCCGGGCGGATTCATAAGCAATCCGAACGCGGTTATTCGAACCGCCACGCTTTTTAACCAGCGCACGCAGATTATCATCACCTTCATCAAATACTTCATCGGCGCGGTTGCGGTCCTCATGATCGTCCGTAACGGTCTGCGTATGGTCACCATGGGAGGGTCGGAGGAGAAGATTGAGCTCGATAAAAAGAATCTTCTCTACAGCGTTCTCGGCCTCGGCTTCATAATTCTGGCAGACACGGTTATCAGCCAGGTTTTTTACAAAATCGACCTTTCACGCTATCCCACCTCCGGAGGAGCACAGCCGGGCGTTGACGCGGCCCGTGGTGTTGCCGAAATCGTGGGATTCACGAATTTTGCGGTAACACTCGTTTCGCCGATTGCGGTGTTGGCCCTGGTCGCGGGGGGAGTTATGTACATAACGTCCGCCGGCGACGAAGAAAAAATGAACAAAGCCAAGAGACTCATTATGGCCGCGCTCATAGGGATCATCGTTATTTACGGAGCCTTCGCAATAGTCAGCACCTTCATTTCCGGTAGTTTTGAAGGAGCGACCGGAGCCGATGCCGCTTTAGGATAAAAAAATATGAAAACAAAGAACAAAAAAAACAGATTCCGGGAATTCATCCGCTCGCTCGCCGTTTTCATGGCGGTAACGAGTCTGCTGTTGCTGACGGTCAACTACGTCGGCGCGCAGGATCTGCAGTCAACGCTCGGTGAACTCAATGAAGGCGTTCAGCTGCCGGGTTTCGGGGCGGGAAGCGACCAGAGTCCGGGGCACAGTGAGGCGTCCTACCAGCCTGGCGCCAGCGGAATCACGAGCGCGATCTATTTTATTGT
>DATDOI010000062.1:0-7959 GCA_035293325.1 Candidatus Altimarinota bacterium | reverse complement strand
GCCGTAGTGCGAAGGATGCACGTCGCGAACGTCGAACGATGCACGTTCACGTGACAGACCTCCAGGGCCCATGGCGGAGAGACGGCGCTTGTGCGCGAGCTCCGCGAGCGGGTTGGTCTGATCCATGAACTGTGACAGCTGTGAGCTGGCAAAGAATTCACGGAGCGCCGCGGTGATCGGACGGGAGTTGATCAGTTGTGTCGGCGTCACCGTTTCCAGATCCATAACCGTCATGCGATCTTTGGCGATACGATCGGTTCGGAGAAGACCCACGCGGAATTTATTCTGCACCAGTTCTCCTACGGCGCGAACGCGACGATTGGAGAGATGGTCGATATCATCGGGGTGGAGTTCGCCGTTGTTCAACCGGATGAGATACTTGATGATCTCAAGAAGATCGCTGATCTGGAACGTGTGGTGATCTTTGTCGTTCGGGATATTCAGTTTAAAACGTTTGTTCAGTTTATAGCGGGCGACCGGTCCCATGTCGTATTTGCGGTAGTCGAAGAACATCGAGTGAATGAGCGACTTGGCGTTTTCCGGAGTCGCGAGGTCGCCCGGGCGGATCTTTCTGTAAATGGACTGGTACGCTTCGTCTTCGCTCTTGGCGCTGTCTTTTTCGAGCGTGTTCAGGATGTAGTCGTGATCGGGATCCATTATCACATCCTTGAAGATCTCCAAAAGTTTGTCATCTTTCTGGTAGCCGAAAATGCGGAGCAGGGAAGTAATCGGAATTTTGCGTTTGCGATCGATCTTCACCGTGATAATGCCTTTCTTGTCGGTTTCGATCTCCAGCCACGCGCCGCGTTTTGGAATAATTTTAGCGTTATGCATGCCCATTGCCGCCGCGTTTTTTGAGAAAAAGACACCGGGTGAACGGACGAGCTGGCTTACAACCACTCTTTCGATACCGTTGATGATAAAAGTGCCGCGCGTCGTCATGAGCGGGACTCCTCCAAGGAACACATCCTGCTCCTTAATTTCTCCGGACTCCTTGTTGATCAGCTGTACGTGAACTTTCAGCGGAGCTTCGTAGGTCAGGTTTTTTACTTTGCACGTTTCAGCATCGTATTTCGGTTCGCTGATGGAGTGCTCCAGAAAATGGAGTTCCAGTTTCTTGCCGGAAAAATCTGAAATAGGACTGATTTCGTCCAGCAGTTCGCGAATGCCCTCCTCCAGAAACCAGCGGTACGAGTCGATCTGCACCTCAATCAGGTTCGGCAGGGGGACGTTCTTGTCCAGACGCTCCGAATAGTATTTTCGCTTGGAAACCTCTTTCATGAAACGTTCCTCTTTCGGAAGGAGACGATTGATCTCTTCCGTGATGTTCGTGGTTGGTTTGTACTGGGCCGCAGGACGTTTGAATTTTACGGGAGCGGCTTTGGCGGCAGGTGCCCATCTGGAGGCGGGAAATGATTTAGCCGCCGGTGCTTTCTCTACAGGTTTTACCGGAGTTTTGGCAACAGGCTTCTCCTGCTTGACCGGTTTCGCCATTTTTACGGGATTTGCCGCTTTTTTAGGAGCAACCTTTACTGCTTTTACTTTCTTTGCAGCTTTCGGTTTTGCCGTTTTTTTGACAGCCTTCACCGGTTTTGCTGTCTTTTTAGGAGCAGCTTTCTTCGCGGGCTTTGCGGCTTTTTTCGGCATGGCTTTCTTTACTGCTTTTACTTTCTTTGCCGGCTTTTTCATGGATTTCGGGGGTGATTTTTTAGTAGATTTTTTAAAGGATGCGGTGTTCGCTTTGCGAACAGATTTGTTGGCTAGCCGCTTCGCGCTTTTGGCGCTCGCGGTTTTTAAAGATTTTGCCGCGGGCTTCTTTGAAGATTTCTTAGAAGCCTTTTTCGCAGCAACTTTTTTCTTTGCCATGCTGAAAGAGTGATGGAATACTTACCTGAAGCGCTATCTTCCATCACACAGTCGGGGTGGTCCTCAAATAAAGACCTTGCTGATAGCTGTAAAGATTCTATTCATTTTTTTATTTCTGTCAAATGATTTTTTCAGGAGTCCAGAACGGCACTCGATAACAGTGCTTTCTGTTCCTGTCGCAAGGCAAAAATGCGGCGCACCGTATCCAGTGCGGCCATGATGTTTTCCTTTTTTGCCGAGAGGATACTTATGACATTCAGGATTTTGTCTTTTTCCTGGCCTACGTTTCCGGGAATTATACTGACATCCGTTATCTCACCGAGTTCGCGCTCCAGCTCTTCATAGCGTCCCAGCAGCCCTTCCGCTTCTGCTATTTTTCCCGTTATTGCCTCGACTTCCCGCGCCACCATTTCGGAGGCTTCACTGAAGTCTTTGGTCGTGGTGAGGTCTATTTTTACTTCCCGGTCCTGTAAACCCTCAAGTGAGGCCGAAGGAACGCTCCGGATAATCTGGAGAAGTTTCGGACTTATGGACGGTTTTGACATCAGCGCCTTGCGATAGAAAAAAGCAATCCTGTCCTTCAGGACAGCAAGCGACCTGGTGGCCATGGGTTCGAGATAGTACTGATTATGGGCGTGTCCCTGATCGAGAAGGCATGCAGCTCCGCTGATATCAGGAGTTAAAAGGTATGCCTGTACATCAAGCGCCGGGTCGGTGACAACGACGCTTCTTCTGATATGGCCGTCTCTACGGCTCTCTGGTTCCGGCTTATTGTTCGTTTCAATAAAGTTTATAAGTCTCTGCATCATTTCCGGATCGAAATTTTCATTGCCGGCGAAACGTTGTATCAAAGTATCAGCTTTCGTAATGGCGAAATCGCGCCCATACTCATCAGCAAAATTTTTTCCGAGTCCTTCAAATGATCCGGCCAGCCCCCAGGATTTGCGGGCATAACCTCCGCGCTCCAGCGGGTGCGTCGTCCGCCTGTAGCGAAGAGCTTCCAGTTTGTTTCTGAGAACGTCGCCAACGAGCTGATTGCTGAAAAACTCAGTTCTCTCAACTTTTTTCCGCCATTTCAGAAATTCCAGAAACGACTGTTTATCATCCCCGAAGTATTTTTCTGCAACGATAATATCCACAATATTTGCAGACCAGTGTCTGGAGGTGTCCATATCAACACCAGATGCTCTGATCAGTTCGTTCAGAGCGCCCTGTTCCTTCAGCCTTCGCAATAATCCCAGGTTCAGCACGACGATGGGAACGTACTCCGCGGGAGTTTCATCTGCGATGAAGACCGAATCGCCCAATAAAAGTCCGACTTTCTCATCCGGGTCCAATTCCGCCATTTCTTTGGAACTCACCTTCACGAACTCTTCGTCAATTTCACCTTCATGTTTTGCCAGCTCTTTGCTTGCGGCGCTTGCGGCCGGAGGAAGAGGTTTTTGGCCGGCAAGGGCAGATTTCAAAATTGAGACCGGAAAGGAGATCTGCTCATGCGGTTTCTCCA
The DNA here is from genome assembly GCA_035293325.1 of Candidatus Altimarinota bacterium. Taxonomy (GTDB): domain Bacteria; phylum Patescibacteriota; class Gracilibacteria; order UBA1369; family UBA1369; genus DATDOI01. The sequence continues at coordinate 4,586 of DATDOI010000062.1, read as the reverse complement.
TCCAGAGCCTGAGAGCTTCCGCCAGAATTGCCCGATCCGGCGGTTCCAGAACCTGTCTTGTTTCCAGGCTGGTTTCCAGAGATTGGCTGAGTTCGAGCGACATTCCGAGTCTTGGTCCTGCCATAAAATTGCGGGATTAAAGGCATGAGGGTGTAAATTTTACTATTATTTTTGTTTTTGTCAATTTTACGGGATCAGCAAGAACTGCTACCGGGAATAACAGTTTCGTTTTGCATTCTATTACAGCGGAATTTTTTAACCGGCATTCAGCGCCTCGAGAGGCTGAAGGTTTGCGGCTTTGCTTGAAGGGAAAAAGGCAAAGACGATGCTCAATGCCGTGGCAAAGGCGAGCGTTAAAATCAGATTTGTCAGATCGAACGCCATCACGGTTGTCGGTTTGGAAGCAAAATCGGGCAGGGAGCTCAAAACTATTCCATCCAGGAAGATCCCGGAGGCGATTCCGGCAATAATGCCGATCAACCCTCCCCAAAAGCCGATGGTTGCGGCCTCGGCCAGGAACATTTTCTGGATATCTGTTCTCGTTGCGCCCAATGCACGGAGCAGTCCGATCTCGTGCTGTCTTTCGCGCACGCTTGAAAAGAAGGTGTTGGCGATGGTGAGACCGGCGATGATCAGGATAATCAGACTGATGGCGCTCAACCCTATACTTACCACTCGCAGATTTTCCTCCAGAGCACGGGCCTCCTCTTTTGCCGAGCTTGCCGAAAGATTCATCTTTTCCACTGCGGTCTGAACAGATTCAACATTCGCGATGCTGTCCACCTCCACAAAAATTTTCAGATAGCGGTCTTTATAGTCCGGGTTTGCAGCCTTGTTCAGATCGCGCACGACCTCCAGAGGGAGCGTGATTCCAACAAGATCCGCTTTGTCGGAGAATCCGGCAACTTCGCCCCGGATGGTCTGGGTTGTTCCGTTCAGCACCGGGAAAAAGGTTGATGTTCCCGGAAGCACCGTCAGATCCTGTCCGATCACATCTTTTTCGGAAAAAGCCGGCAGACGGTTGGTCGGCGCGACCGTGAAATTATACAGATCCAGAATATCGCGCGAGATGATCACGGGATACGGGGTCGTCGCTGCTTCCCATGATTTTTTCAGTTTGCCTTCGGGGTCTGCGTCCGCAATGAACTCATACGGTACGCCGAAAATCATGGTGTCTGTCTGGAAGGTCTGGCCGAGCACCGAAACACGAAGCGAAGACAGATTGGAGTACACCATCTCCGGATGGACGGCCGTGACGTGCGGAATTTTTTTCAACTCGGCCGTTTTGTCCGCGGTGATCCCTGAGTCCGTACCTGCCGAAAAGATTTTCATAACGTTTCCGGCGGTTTCCGGCTGGACTGTCAGTTGCGTCAGAGGGCCGCGCCTTGCAACGGTTTCCAGAATGGCGTTTTTCAGACCCGCGTTAAAAGCCGTCAGCGCCGTCAGTGCCGCGATGGCTATCGCAATCCCTGCCGTGGTGAGCACGGTTCGTTGCGGCTGCGTCTTCAGATTTTTTTGAGCGAGCTTGAAGTACATGCGATTTTTAGTTGGCGTTAATTCAGGAATTTTTTATGTCCGTTCTTGTGCACGATTTTTCCGTCTTTTATCTGGATAATATTGGATGCGTATCTTGCGATGGCTTTGTCGTGCGTCACGATCACCATTGTCATTTTTTTTACCGATTGGATTTTGACGAGAAGTTTTACGATTTTTTCGCCCGTCACCGAGTCCAGGTTGCCCGTCGGTTCATCCGCCAGAAGGATTTTGGGATTGTTCATCAGCGCGCGGGCAATGGCCACGCGTTGCTTTTGTCCCCCGGAAATTTCGTGGGGCCTGTGTTTTTCGCGCTGTTCCAGTTTGAAAATTTTGAGCATCTCCCTCGCCCGTTTTTTTGCCGTGGAATCTTTTACCCGTTTTGGATGAAAAAGGAGAGGAATTTTTAAATTTTCCAGAATCGTAAGATGTGGATGGAGTTTGAAATCCTGAAAAACAAACCCGACATGGCTGTTTCGATAGTTTGAGAGTTTGCGGTCGCTCAGTTCGTGAATCTCTTCCCCGTCCACTTCAACTGTTCCGGATGTCGGACGATCAAGCCCTCCGATAATATGGAGGAGCGTTGATTTGCCGGAACCGGAAGGGCCGACGATAACCGTGAGTTCGCCTTTGGGAATTTTGAGCTCAACATTTTTGAGCGCTTCAACAGACTCGTCACCGACGGTGTAGGTCCTGGATAGATTCTGAATGGCAATCATCCTGCCGAGGTTATGATACCGCGGGGAAAGCTCTTACTCGCCTTCCTCCGGAGCCGTAGTTTGCGGCATAACCTTTACATTTGTAAAGTAGGTATCATAGAAAAGTTTTTGTTCGGCCAGCAGTTTCATCACTTTTTCGTCGTCTCCGGCCTCCAGAAATTTGGCATTCACCTTCAGGGAAATTGTCCCGGGGAAGCCATCCTGCTTGAGTTTGCTGAGCAGACTTTCAACCGGCAAAATGCCTTTGGCGGGCAGGTAGTATGGGGTTCCGGCTTTGGTATTGGAAAGGTGGACGTGAACCAGGAATTTCTTGAGCGTCTTGTAGACACGGATCAGATCTTCCCTTTTCTGGGCGATACGGGTGGTATCAATGCAGGCATGTTTGAATTTTTTGAGGTCGAGGATGTTTCCCATGGCGTGTTCCGGGATGATGCCGAAAAACGTACTTGAAGGGGCGTTCTCAAGCGCAATGGAGATGTTTTCGCGCTGGCGGATCTTGGGGATCTCGTTCTTAAGCCACTGGATATATTTGAAATCGAAAATTTTTGGAGGCTGGATAACGATAATGCGCGCGCCCAGCTTTTTGGCCATATCCACAAGCCCCTGGATTTTTTTCGGAGTGCAGTGGACCGGCGCGGCAAGCGCTAAAACAGGCAACTGGTACTGATCAATGAGCGATCGTACGTAGTCCGTGTTCTGGGTGTCGAAGTTTTTGGTGTCGATCGTCAAATCAAGGCCGTCGTATTGTGCCTCTTTCACCATTTTGAAGATCCGGTTGAGTCCGTAGCCCTTGAGAGAGTCTGTAGTAAGTGCGAGCATGTTTGTTTTATTTAACTCTTTGTATTGTAGCACAAAAAGGGTGATTTCTCAAGATTTTGCTTCCGCTTGCCTCTTATAGTTTTTTTGGCATATTATCGGGCAGATTATGCATACAGATGACCACAATCTGATCATCGCCGACATTGCCGGGCAGCTGAAAAACCGGCCACGGGACAGGCGGGTGAGCCTTGTGCGGCAGGGGGTTTCGCATAAGGTGCCCCTGGCCCATGAAAAATCGGCTGAAAATTACCGGGTTCAGGTGGGGCGGCTGAACAGGATTTTGCACATTGATGCTGAAAAACGGATCTGCGTGGCTGAATCGGGGGTCACTTTTTCAGATCTTGTCCGGGAAACCCTGAAATATGGCCTTGTCCCTTATACGGTTCCGGAACTCAAGACCATTACTATAGGAGGGGCGGTCTCGGGCTGTTCGGTTGAGTCCATGTCGTATAAGTATGGAGGGTTTCATGACAGCTGCACTGCGTATGAGATCATAACGGCTTCGGGAGAGGTTTTAGTCTGTTCGCGGGAACGGAACGCGGAACTTTTTGAAATGGTTCACGGGTCCTTTGGGACGCTCGGCATCATCACGAAACTGACCTTCAAGCTCCATCCGGCGAAACCTTTTGTAAAAATGTTCTATCGGAAATATGAGACCTTTTTGGATTATCAGCGGGCGATTCAGGATGAGTATGATCATCCGCAGTTTGATTTTATGGACGGGATTATTCATGCGCGTAACCATTTTACTCTGTGTTTTGGCAGGTTTTCGGACGAAGCTCCTTACACCAGCAGCTATGAAGGAATGAAGATTTTTTATAAGAGTACCCGCACGCGGGAAGAGGACTACTTCAAGACGCATGACTACTTTTTTCGCTATGATACCGAGTGCCATTGGATCAGTCGCAACTACGGACTTGAAAATCCTGTTCTGAGATTTTTGTTCGGGCGATGGTTTTTGTCTTCGACGAAGATGATTAAGACGGCGCAAAAGTTGCGTCCGATTTTGAAGAACGTGAAGCCGGACGTTGTTGTGGATGTTTTTGTGCCGATGTCGAAATTCCAGGAGTTTTATGATTTTTACGAACGGGAGTTCGATTATTTTCCGCTGTGGATCGTTCCGTACCGGATCTCCAAAAAATATCCGTGGATCAACGGAAAATTTATGGAGGGGATTGAGGATGAACTGTTTATAGACTGCGCAATTTATGGCTTACGCCAGCCGGAAAATAAGGACTATTATAAGATGATGGATGAGGAGCTGCTGAAACTGCGAGGACTTAAAACGCTCATCTCTCACAACCGGTACGACCCCGAAACTTTCTGGAAAATCTACAATCGCGAAAATTACGATCGGGCCAAAAAAATTACCGATCCGGAAAATGTTTTTCAGGGACTGTACGAAAAAACGCACCGGAAAAAAGCGTGCTAAGAATGTGCTGTGATTATTTTTTGGATTTAAGCCACGTTGTACCAATCAGTATGAGGCTGGAGAGGAGAACTATGATAAAAAAA
>DATDOI010000061.1:0-6974 GCA_035293325.1 Candidatus Altimarinota bacterium | reverse complement strand
CGGTAACATCTGAAAGTACCGGTGACGGTTCTGCATCATTACTTACGGTAATGGTGCCCTCAATGCCGTCATTGTTCACCGGTGAACAGATTCCATCAACAAAAAGTAGCCAGTCATACTCGCCTTCCGGAGCTTCAGAACCCATGATCTCTCCGTCCCAGCTGATGACATAGTCTCCTGTTCCTCCGATCTCATACGGGCTGAGATAGGTATCCGATCCATTATTTATATTGAGTCTGACGCAGGAGTTCGACACGGCATCCAGATGGTAAGAAAACTCAAGATCGTCAGGGCTGGTCGTGTAATAAAGGGATGGCAGTTCTTCATTGAGAACCAGACGAACCGGATCAGTTACTGAAAAATCATGAGCTAAAGTGTTGGGGTTGCTTCCTATGAGAGCGGTGCCATCAAAACGAAGCTCATAATCACCCGCAGGAACATAGCCGCCTGAAAATTGCCCGTCCCAGCTGAAGGTGTGCATTCCATTCGCAATGTATTCGTACTCCTCTATCATCTCTTCCGCCTCCGAAGCTTCTCCGATCGGACCTTTTACGTACATTCTCACCTTCGTATCATCCGTAATTTCCGTCATTGTGATGGACACGTCGTATGTTCCGCCTTCGTACACCCTGTACTCAGAAGCGGGGGCCGATGTAAAAGCTATTTGCACCGCCGCTAAAGCGAGTGGAGCAAACATGAAAAAAGTCATGCCTGCCATCAGCGTCATGATCCTATTTATACGCATGAGGAAAAAATAAAAAAATACGATACTTCATTATCTGATAACGGAGAGAAAGAAGCAACGTTTCAAAAATATTTATGCCGGTGCCTATGCCAGACCGGGTTTTTGCTTGTGCCATTCGGTGGCCTGTTCGTAGGCTCCGCCGACTTTAAACAGAAGATCTTCGCTGAACTGCGGTCCGATGATCTGCAAACCGACCGGCAGTTTTTTCCCGCCCTCTCCGGAAGCAAATCCGCATGGAAGGCTGATGGCCGGTACGCCGGCGCAGCTGACCGGAATGGTAAAAACGTCGGCCAGATACATGGCGAGAGGATCATCCTTTTTTGCGCCGATTTTGAAAGCGGGAAACGGCGACACGGGTGCCATAAGGACATCAACATCTTTGAAAGCGTTCTCAAAATCCTGAATGATGAGCGTGCGCACCTTCTGGGCTTTACGATAGTACGCGTCGTAGTAGCCGGCAGAGAGGACGTACGTACCGATCATGATGCGTCGTTTAATCTCGTCGCCGAACCCTTCACTGCGGGTCTGATAGTAATAATCAATCATGTCCTTCGCGACAGCTTTCGGTTTGGAGCCGTAGCGGATTCCGTCAAAACGGGCCAGATTCGCGGAAAGTTCGGCCGGCATGGCGACGTAATAAACGGCGACGGCATATTTGGTGTAGGGCAGGGTTACCTCTTTCACGGTGGCTCCCAGTTTTTCATACTGTTTCAACGCCTCGCGAACAATTTTCTCCGTTTCCGGTTCGATTCCCTCGCCAAAATACTCTTTGGGAACGCCGATCTTCAGGCCCTTTATCGAATCGCCGATATTTTTTGTATAGTCGGGAACTGGCGCCGATGGTGTCGTGGCATCACGACGATCTTTGCCCGCAATAGTCTGTAAAATCATGGCTGTGTCGCGAACAGTCTTCCCGAAAGGGCCAATCGTATCCCAGGATGAGGCCATGGCTGTCACTCCACTGCGGGAAACCCGTCCATATGTAACCTTCAGACCAACGACGCCACAGAGAGAGGCCGGCTGACGAATTGAACCACCGGTATCCGTGCCAAGCGCGTAGTACGCCAGATCCGCCGCTACCGCGGCGGCCGACCCGCCGGATGAACCGCCGGCCACCCGCGAAATATCCCACGGATTTTTCGTCACGCCAAAACAGGAATGTTCCGTTGATCCCCCGCAGGCAAACTCATCCATGTTTGTTTTGCCCACCAGCACCATCCCCGCCTCTTCAAGTTTATCAACAACCGTAGCATTGTATGGCGGCACAAAATCACGAATTATATTGGAACAACAGGTGGTCCGGACACCTTTCGTATTAAAAATATCCTTTAAACCGACGGGGATTCCGGCAAGAGAGGAGAGTGACTCCCCTTTTGCAAACCGTTCATCAATAGCCGCTGCCTGTTTCAAAGCGGACTCTTCCGTCAGGGTTACGTATGCGTTCAGGCCGGGATTGAGTTTGGCGATGCGAGCGTTGATTTCGCGCGTCAGTTCCGTCGAGGAAAACTTTTTGTTGCGAAGCCCTTCAGCGGCCTCCTCAAGTGTCAGTGATGCGAGCATCTAGAACGTGATGACGGGTTTAACTTTGATCTGATCGCGCTCAACCGGAAGCTCGGTGCATGCCAGAAGCTCTTCGCGATTGCTGAATCTTTCCACTTCATCTTTCCGGCTGACGTTTTCCAGGCCGGTTACCTGCGAAGTCGGCTCAATTTTTTCCGTATCAACCTCTTTCAGCATATCAACGTACCCCAGAATATCATTGAGCTGTTTCGAAAATTTCCCGGATTCACCTTCTTTTAAGCCCAGACGGGCCAATTTTGCAATATGCTGAACCTGATCGTTTGAGAGCATGAAAGTTCTTTAGTACGCAGCCAATCTTGCCAGAGAGCGCAAGTGAACGCAACTGCGAGCGAAGCGAAGCAGCTAGCCAGCAAAGCGTTTGCGAAGCAAACACCGCCGCTATATACTATGGAAGCCCTTTATCCGGAATGCGTGAAAACAGCGGAAAACATCAAAAAAGTTGCCCTCATTCTTTTCCTGATTCTGGGTCTGTCACACATCCTTTCCGGATTGAGTTTCAGCAACAACTATTTTCTCCCCTTAAGCCTCATCATCAACAGAAGTCTCGATATCCCCTTTGCCATGACCGCCGTTGTGTATGGCCTGGCCAGCATGTATACCGGACTGCCGGAAAAATCGCATAAACTCGCATCCATAGCCTTCGCCGCAATTGCTCTTCTCATTTTTGTGGCTCTCGTCTATATTAATTTCTTCATTAAGGATAAAGCACCGCTCGCATGAACAGAACCAAAAACAGCGCTGACCCGGCAAAAATCGTCATGGCTTTCGGAACGTTCGATTTTTTTCATGCCGGCCATGAGTTCTACCTTAAAAAAGCCAGAGAATTGGGAGATCATCTGATTGTCGTAATTTCACGCGACAGAACCGTCAAACAGATCAAAGGGGAAGCTCCGGTGAACCCGGAACGAAAACGCGCAAGAACCCTCCGCGACTCCGGGCTCGTGGATCGGGTCGTATTGGGCTATCACGGCGACAAGCACAAAGTACTCCGCAAATACCGGCCGGATGTCATTGCTCTGGGATATGACCAGTTCGTATTCACCCAGAAACTCAAAAAAACGCTCATAGACCTCAAACTTGATGCCGTGATAACCAGAATGGACGCGCATTTCCCTCAGGTGTACAAATCCTCGCTCCTCCGCGCGGCCGCAGAACAACAGGATCACTCCGTTGTTTCGCCGAATGCCATCCCTCAAAACATCGCCTGAAAAACATGAAAAATACGAAGAAAAAAAACAGCCCCATGAAAGACCGCGACTACACGGGAAACATTTTCATCTCTTTCTTTCGTATAATAAAGCTGGGGCTCACGAACTTCTGGCGCAATAAATTTCTTTCGTTCGCCACGATCATCGTGATGGCGGTCATCATTTTCATTTTCAATGTCATTCTGGCCATCCAGCACGTCGGTAACGAAGCGCTCAGATCATTAAGCGAGAGGGTGGATATCGTCCTGTACCTTCGGGACGACATAGATTTTTACAGCGCGAACAGGCTGAGTGAAGATCTGGAAAAAATAAGCGGAGTGAAAGAGGTGAAATATACATCCAAAGAGGAGGCGCTCCAGATTGTGTCCAAAACGCACCCGAAGACGGCGGATTTTCTCCAGAAATTCAATTACCCCAACCCCCTTCCTCCGAGCATCAGCATAACCACGGAAAGACCGGAAGATTATGAAAAAATACAGCAGTTCCTCGGAACAAGCGAGTATAAGAACCTGCTGGAAAGTTATGCTGCGAACGGTTCAACCGGCGAAAGCATCATTCTCAACTCCGTGGCTCAAAACCTGGAAAGCATCAGCCACTTTGTGCGGCAGACCATTTTCTGGATGGTGCTCGTCTTCATTCTGGGAGGGACGCTCATTGTCGTGAACGCAATTCAGCTCACCATCTATAACCGCCGCCAGGAAATTCACATCATGCGACTTGTCGGGGCAACCCCGAATTTCATCAGGATGCCTTTCATTCTGGAGGGAGTGCTCTACGGAATTTTCGCCGTTATCTTCAGTTTTGTGATCCTTCTGCTCATCAGCACATCCATTCAGCTCGATTCGAGCAACCTGTGGAGCTATTACGAAAGCCTGAATGTGAGTCGGGTATTTGTGATTGAACTGGTCATCACCATGGTTCTGGCATCAATCAGCAGTCTCTCCGCCACGGAACAGTACATAAAAGGAAAACTGACGATCAATAACTGACCTTCAAGCCTTGCGTCACGTAAGCGCGCGCGCCATCATCCTCAAAAAAAGAAATGTTGGGGAACATGACCAGTTCGTCACGATTTTTTGTCCTGTCCTGGGAACTGTTGATGCCGTTGCCAAAGGATCCCGCAAAGTTGCAAGCTCTTTCATCGGACACCTGGAACTTTTTAACATCTGCCGGCTGGAGCTCTATCGGACGCCACACCGTTTCACCATAACCCAGTGCCAGGCGGAACAGACGTTCAAACCCATCCGGGACGATCTCACCCGGTCGATCAATGCTTTCCTGGTCACCGAAATTTTCCAGAAAATCGTCCACAGCAGTGAACAGGGCGAAGAGCTGCTCTCATTGCTGGAATTCACCCTTGCCGGCCTTGCCTCAACGGACAAACCGCTGTTCCTGATCGAAAATTTTAAAATAAAACTTCTCCAGTTATGCGGATCTCTTCCGGAAGTTTCACGATGTTCACAGTGTCACCGGAAATGGAAAACGAACGAGGAAATTTTTATTATCGGCGAGGCCCATATGCTCTGCGGCGATTGCCGGCCGGAGGGGAATCAGGCAACCATGAGCTTCAATCTCATGAAACTGGTTCACCATCTGGCAAACGAACCCTTTGAAACCTCCAAAAAACTCCGGCTTACGGAAGATGAATTCGGCCTGCTCCATACGCTCACGAACTCTTTCCTGAGTCATTCGCTGACCGCTGAAATCAATACCGAAAAAATGCGCAGCCAACTGATCCGGAAGGCTGCAGGCGCGCAAACCATTACCTGACGAAGTCCGCCCTTTTCACTTCCAGAATATTTCTGATCCGGAGAAGCCGTGCCAGAATTTCGTCGTACTCGGCATTATCGGTCAGCTCGATTACGAGCTCCCGATGGATAAGATCATCAACCTTGCCGAGATCGGAAAAAAAGATGATGTTCACGTTCATGCCGGTAACCACATCTGCAATATCGCGAATGAGTCCCGCACGATCTTTCGCCACGAGACTGAGTTTCACCGAATACTTGTTCGCTGGCTTTTCCGCTCCCCAACGTGCCTCCAGAATCCGTTCGGAAGCGGCATGACGAAGGTGTTTACAGCTCTGAAGATGGACAATCACGGAATGACCGCGGTTAATGTAGCCCACAATCGGCAGACCGGGCAGAGCTTTGCAGCAGTTTGCAAAACGGTAGGGCAGGCCAGCTTCCCCCGCAATAAACACGTCGTCCTTTCCCGCCTGACGGCCGGATTTTTTAACGGGAAGAACAAATTTGAGCGGTTGCTGTACCCGCTCGCTTAAGGGACCATGAACACCGAATACTTTCTTTACTACCGGCAAAGCCAGGACCGAACCGTTGCCGATCTCTTCCACCAGACCGATCCGGTCTTTAAGGGAAAACCTTTTGCCGTTATACATCTTGAATATGGAAAACGTCTCATCAAGAGGGGGCTTCCCCATTTTCTCCAGAAGTTTGTTGATCATCTCTTTGCCGGTGCGAAGACTGTGCTCCTTATCCATTGAACGGATAAAAGCGCGGATTTTGTTTTTTGCCCCGGTGGTTTTTACATATGAAAGCCAGACCGGTTTTGGTTGGGGATGTTTGCCGAGAACTATCTCAACAATATCGCCGTTCTTGAGCGCGTAATCCATCGGCACCACGGACCCATTGACCCTGGCCAGCTGGCAGCGATGACCGATATCGGTATGAACGGCATAGGCAAAATCAACGGGTGTCGCCCCCTGCGGAAGATCTTTGATATCTCCGGTGGGGGTCATAACATAGATACGGTCGGTGAAAGCGTCTATCTTCAGGGCTTCAAGTAAATCCTTACCGTTTTTCAGGTCGCCCTGCGCCCGGGAAACGCTCTGAATCCAGTCAACATATTTCTTGATGGGAGACTGCTCGTCCGAAAGATTTTCAGCGGAAAAAATGGACTGTCCCTTCTTGACGCTCTTCTTTGTGACCTCATAAAGCCAGTGAGACGCAATACCGTACTCAGCCTCCGAATGCATGCGCTGTGAACGGATCTGAATCTCCGTGGGCTGAACAAGACTGCGCGAAAGTCCCACAACCGCGGTATGCAGACTCTGATACCCGTTTGGTTTTGGCACCGCAACGTAATCTTTAAAACGATCTCCAATCGGTCTCCATCGGCTGTGTATGAGCCCGAGGAGCGCATAGAGGTGGTCGTTCACCTCTTTATTCTGCTGGTTGTATTTTGTCGGGACAATAATGCGGATGGCGAAAACATCAAAAACGTCCGCGAGCGTCGTGTGACTCTTAAGTTTCAACTTCTTGTAAATACTGTAGAGATTTTTAACCCTTCCCTCGACTTCAGCTTCAATGCCGTGTTCATGCAAAAAATTTCTGAGCTCTTTTTTGATATCATCAATCGAACTTTCCCGCTGCGCCATATGCTCCTCCAGGTCGGCTTTAAGATGCTCGTACTGGCGGGGG
>DATDOI010000060.1:0-2196 GCA_035293325.1 Candidatus Altimarinota bacterium | reverse complement strand
ATATTTATTTTCCATGGCTGAGTGTGGCTTCAGCTTTTTTCAGAAGATTCTTTGCGTTCTCGAACGTTAATTTTTCCAGAGCTTCATGGTACGGAAGCCATAGAGATCCCTGATGCTCATCTGAAATGCTGATTTTTTTCTGCGTCGTGCGGGCGAGAAAAAAAATAACGTCTTTGTTCCGCACACTGCCCGCATGACGGTAGACATACTCGATTTTCTGACGGTAGCCCTCGATCCAGACGATCGTATCTACGCCGGTTTCCTCCTTCAATTCCCTGTAAGCCGCTTCGCGCTCGGTCTCATCTCCCTCGATGTGCCCCTTTGCAAAATCGAAGTGGCCCCCGGGATAATGGAGGAGCAGATATTCGCGATGATCTTTCATCTGCCGGTACAGAACCACACCAGCCGAATGTTCCTCCATACTCTTCATTGCTCAAAAATTAGGGTTTCGCTACAATGGTGACTCTTTTTCCTATTCTATAATGCTCACGGGACAAGAATCAATTGTCGAACTGCTGCGGAAGTCAAAGCGTGTTGCCGAAGTTCTCATTGAGTTCGGTATCACTGCCGAGGTTGCCGATCACTTGAGGCTGAAGAACCTCGCGCATGCCGCCATTGTCTTAAAACAGCCGCTGAGAAAAATCCTTACAGCTGTTGCGGATGTGACGGGTGAGGAGGTGAAAGAGCCGGATGTGAAGGGCATGGATATTCAGCGCACGGAAGGTGTCCTGCGGGCGCATGGTGGTCTGCAGAAAGGTTTTCCTGAAGGGGTAAGGCGGGTTATCCTGGTGCACAGCGGTAAAGGCGGTGTCGGGAAAACGTTTGTGACGGTGAATCTCGCGGCGGCCCTGGCGCAGAACGGGAAACGGGTCGGTATCCTTGATGCCGACATTGACTGCCCGAACGTCATGAAAATGCTCAGGCTCGAAGGAAAACTGACGGCAAACGCCAGAAAAAAAATCCAGCCGCTCGAAAAGTTCGGCGTGAAGGTTGTTTCCATGGCTCCCACGCTGCACGCCGAAGATCAGGTGACGCTCTGGCGCGGGCCCATCACCTCTCGCGCGCTCGAACAGTTTCTCTACGATACGGACTGGGGCGAACTTGATTTTCTGATAGTTGATCTCCCCCCGGGCACGAGCGATATTCCCATTTCAGCCCTCAATATGCTGGAGGGGGCGGAAATGATTGTTGTGACAACGCCGCAGGAGCTCGCCATCATGGATGCACGAAAATCTGTCCAACTGGCCAAAAAAATGAAAGCCAACGTTATCGCGATTGTGGAAAATATGGCGAGCGGCATTTTTGGCGAATCCGGTACGGAGCATCTGGCCGAAAGCCTTACAATACGCTTTGGAGGCACCATTCCCTTGCGCCGTGAGTATGCCAATATCGCGGAAGACGGCGGCCCCGCTGTTTTAAAGGATGCCGAGCTGGCAGACACGCTTGTGAAGACGGTTTTGTAGCGGTACAATACCCGCGCGTTTTGGTGCCTATGTGCGCGAGTGGCGAAATGGCAGACGCGCTGCGTTCAGGTCGCAGTGACCGCAAGGTCTTGGAGGTTCAAGTCCTCTCTCGCGCACCATTAGAAGAGTATGCATTCTGCGTTAACAAAAACCCCCCGCCGAGGCGGGGGGTTTTTCTGTTTTGTTTTTGGGACGGGTTTTTGTACGAAGAATTTACCTCGCGACTATCTCTTCAATACTGTATTGAGCCAATGAGTTGCATGTTCTTTCCCGCCGAGACCAAAAGCAAGACCCATGGAGATGGTGAGCATTGCAACCAGACCCGTGAAGAGAATTTCGATAAGGTTCGTTGCAACTCCAAGCTGCACCAGCGCGGCAAGAACGGAGAACACGATGAGTGACCATTTGGCGATCACTGCAAGCGAGTCTGCCGTGTGCTTTGTTACGTGTGAAGCCTTTGCTGATTTCTCAACAACATCATACGTAAACTGTCCGACAACGAGACCAATAGCGAGGATAACGACCGCAACGATGACGTTCGGGATGTAGAGTGCAACGCTCTGGAGGAAGTCCGTAACCTGAGTGAGTTGAAGAATATCAACGACTGCAATAAGCGTAACGATGATAATGAACCATTTTATAATCCAGCCGATCAGTAAAGAAAAACTTACCTTCATCCCGGCCTCTTCCAATTTTTTTGTCGCATCAATCTTATGAACCAGCATGTCTACCT
>DATDOI010000059.1:0-2540 GCA_035293325.1 Candidatus Altimarinota bacterium | reverse complement strand
CCACCTGCTGCGTAATGGTACTTGCGCCGCTGACAACGCGCCCCTCGCTCACGTTAAAAAAAAGCGCGCGCGCGATGGCGCCGGCATCTATCCCCGGATGAGAATAGAAATTAATATCCTCCGCGGCCAGAGTGGCATTGATGAGATTTTCGGGCATCTGCGAAAGAGGCACGGTGGTATTTTTGCCGAGTTCCGGACGCAAAACTTCATAGAGAAGCTGCCCGTTGCGATCAAAAATTTTGGTGGTCGGATAGTCGGACGGAAAACTGAAAGGTTCGGGAAGGGGCAGGAGATAAGCGATATAAACAAAAAACGACAGCGCAAAAAAGATAAAAAACAGCGCCACTCCCGCGAGACGGAAAAGCACGGGCCGTTTTTTCCCCCAGAGGGCTAATTTGCTTTTTAGATGTCGCATGCGGAAAAACAGACTTCACCATCATAACAGACAGCCCGAACTCACCATTACAAAGAATGTTGGCTGCGGTAAAAAAAGCGCATTACAAAAACCCCGCTGTAAGCGGAGCAACCACGATCTTCTACTTCCAGATCTGATACCATCTTTTTTTGCCGGGAGCCTCGATCAGTTTGAGCTGATTTTCCAGTACCACAAAGCGTTCCTGGAAAGCCTTCATAAAGCGCATGAAACTCTCTTTTGCTTTTTCGTGCTCAGAAAGGAGATCCTGAATTTCGGTCTGAAGTTTCGTCAGGTCTTTAAGCGTCGCGTAGCTTTCAGACACTGCCGTCCCTGTTTTCTTAATTCCGCCTGCTTTTCTGTCGCCATCCAGACGGAGCTTGTAAAATTGGATAAGGCTCTCCTGATTAATCAGGTAATGAAACCCCTGGGGAGTTCTTTTTCTTTTGTTCGCAATCTTATTCGCCTTGAGCGCGCGCCGGATCGTCTGTATGGATTTACCGCTTAGCTCAGCCGCTTCCTGAATAGTCACGAGAGTGTCCGCCATGTGGCAAAAGGTAAGATGATATCTTACGAATCATCATATGATTACCCGTTCGCCTAATCAAACAATTACACATGAAGTCCTGTAAAATTGTGGCAGAATCGCCAAATCTATCGCAAAAAAAAATTACGAAGATTTTTATTCTGTGGCTGGATGCCGGAATGATCTGGTGGGCCAAGCTGGAATCGAACCAGCGACCATCTGCTTAAAAGGCAGTTGCTCTACCGACTGAGCTATTGGCCCGTATTGTGAAGTTCCCGAAAACAGAGCCACTCCATTCTAGGAACGGAGGTCATGTTTATCAAGCAGATTTTTTCCCGAACAGACTTAACAGAATAACCGAAAGTCCCGGGACGAAGAACCAGAGGTTGGAATAATCAACCATGGTGCGCACAAGACGGGACTGGTTATAGACCTCCACAAGCGGGTTAGCCGCTGCAACATCTATCACCAGAGAGTTGCCGGAGACAAAAATGAGCATAGCGCTCATCATCAGGCCCGCGCTCATGATACCCAGCAGAAGACTGATCGTAATTTTGAGTCCAAACGGCCTGGCATCCTGCGCGTCATATGAAAAAGCTCCGCGGACGGCCAGAAGAACAATGAACAGAATCAGAATGAACACTTTGAAAAATGCCGTTGCCTGTTCGGCGTTGCCGATGGAAAAAAGTTTTAGAAATCTCAGGAAGGCGGCGGAATCGGCAAGATATTTGGAAAAAAGATTACCGATCGCATCGGAACAGAGGATGCCGACGTACGTCGCGGTAATAACTTTCAGAGTCTGGTTACGCCCGATGATAAAGCTGTAGGCGATGACAACCCCGAAGAAAACAAGAATGAAGAGATCCCAGGAAAGATTAAGGTCCATGAAATCGGGAGATACGAAAGAGAATACAAAGGGATGCGAATCAGATGCTTCGAATTATACCCGCACTCCGTTTGCAAGAAAAGCCCCGGCTTCGTACCGGCTCTGAAGGGGCCGCAAAACCGCTACGAACCCATCAGCCGGCTCAGGAAACTTTCTTTATTTTTGGGTGAGATTTTGCTCTCCTTCGCGAGCTGTATATAGAGGTCGCGTTCTTTTCTGGAAAGTTTTGAGGGAATCTCCACGATGATTTTTACGTAATGATCGCCGCGTCCTTCGCTGCGAAGTTTTTCTATTCCGTACTCCCGAAGGCGAAAAACTTTTCCGCTTTGCGTTCCTGCGGGAATTTTCAGCTGCACCATTCCATGAATCGTTTCCGCTTCAACCTCATCGCCCAGTATGGCCTGCAGCAGGTGAATATTGAGTTCCGAGTGAACATCCTCCCCGTTGCGCACAAATTTTTTGCTGGGAGTGACCCGGATATGCACGTACAGATCTCCCGGTGTTCCGCCGAAAATGCCGGACTGGCCTCGCCCGGTAAGGCGCACCGTGGAATCGTTATCAACACCGGCGGGGATTTTGACTTTTATTTTTTCATCGCGCCGGATCCGCGTCGAGCCGTGGCACACCGTGCATTTTTTTTCATGAATGCGGCCTTCACCGCCGCACTCGCCGCAGGGGCGGGACGTTGCCATCTGTCCCAGGAGCGTCTGGCGCAC
>DATDOI010000058.1:0-7958 GCA_035293325.1 Candidatus Altimarinota bacterium | reverse complement strand
GGAGGGTGGTAGCGTAAAAACTCCTCATCAATAATCTGCACATTTTTGCTGTGCGTCTGGTTTGCGGAAATCAGCATTTCCGGTTTTACCCCAAGCGCTTTGAGAATGAGGGTCCGATTTCTGCGCACATTGGGCTCCGCGTCTCCCACTCCAAAACGGACATTTAAAGATTCGTAGGGACCTTTGCTCACGCCGCCGTCACGCGTAAAAATTGCATGGTCCACCTGGTCAGAAAATTTCTGCAGCAGATGAAACTGGTTCGCCGGAAGATTGCCGAAATAAACTTTGCGCATAGATCTGGGCGATCGTTACATGGCTGTACTGCGGATAACGTACGGCAATTCAAAAGCCAGATCAGAGGCGGAAAAACAGAACCCCTTCAGTTTCTGAATCTGGTCTCCCGCTTTGCCGATAATGTACGCTCCCGCCTGACATGCCGCAAAAGGCGTCACATGCTGGGCGATGAGACTCGCGATAAAACCGCTTAAAACATCACCGCTTCCTCCAACGGTCATGCCGGGATTACCGGTAGAGTTGCTCACGACCTCTCCTTCATTGGAGGCTATCAGATCCTGGGGCCCCTTCAGCAGAATGGTAATTTTCAGATCTGTCGCGAGCGTTCGCAGAAGTACAACCTTGCCGGAAAGAGTGCCGGAAATTTTTATGTCTTTGCCGGTGAGAGCTTCGAATTCGTTGTGGTGCGGAGTGATAACAATCTGCTGTGAAGGCATATCCTTGATTTTCTGAAAAACCTGAATCGCGGATGCGTCCAGGACCGTCGGTATATCCAGCCCTTTCACGATCGTCTGGAGCGCTTCCATGGTTTCCTCGCGCTCACCGAGTCCCGGTCCAAGCAGAATGGAATCGCACTTTTGGGAGAACTCCAGAATAGGCCTCACGGCTTTCATATCAAGAAATTCACCTGGGAACGTTCGCACGATAAAGTCCGGATAAAGGCTGCGCGCAACATCAAAATTACATTCCGGAACGAACATATACACAAGATCCGCGCCGCCGTACAATGCGCCAAGCGCGCTCAGAATTGGAGCACCATAGTACTCTATGCTGCCCCCCACAATCATCACTTTACCGTTCATGCCCTTATGAGACATGGGGTCGCGACGCGGCATAAGTTTGCGCACGTCGGAAGTTTTGATATCGCGTATCATGTTGCCCATGGTTTATTTCGTGTGAGCAAAAGCTTTTTTGCCGGGGAACCGGGCTTTGTCCCCTAACTCATTTTCAATCCGGAGAAGCTGATTATATTTTGCGACGCGGTCGCTGCGGCTTAGGGAACCCGTTTTAATCTGGCCCGTCTCCATGGCCACGGCAATATCCGCAATAGTGGTGTCTTCCGTTTCACCGCTGCGGTGAGACACAACGGAACTCCAGCCGGCATCCTTGGCCATTCGTATGGTATTAAACGTTTCCGTCATGGTTCCGATCTGGTTCACTTTGATCAATATCGAATTGGCGGCATTCATCTCAATCGCTTTTTTTAAACGCACCACATTCGTCACAAGAAAATCGTCGCCGACAAGTTGAACTTTGGAGCCAAGCCGCGCGTTCAGCTCTTTCCATCCATCCCAGTCATCCTCAGCAAGTCCGTCTTCAAGCAAAATAACCGGGAATTTTTCAACGAACTTTTCCCAGTAGGCGATCATGTCCGGCGTTGAGAGCATCTGGTACTCGCCCTCCACGCGAAATTTATACTGCCGGGTTGAAGCATCATAATATTCGGAAGATGCGGGATCGAGCGCAAAGAAAATATCCTGACCGATCTTATATCCGGCCGCTTCAACAGCCTGTGTAATGAGTATCGGGGCATCCTCCTGTTTCGCCAGTTTTGGCGCGTAGCCTCCCTCATCGCCCACAGTTGTCGCGAAACCTTTCTCCTTCAGAATATCTCCCAGAGTATGAAAGATCTCCGCCCCCATCCGCAACGCTTCACGAAAAGTCGGCGCGGAAACCGGAACGATCATGAACTCCTGAATATCCAGCCCGCTGTCCGCATGTTTTCCTCCGTTGAGAATGTTCATCATCGGCACGGGTAGTGTCACTGCCGAAGGGTTCAAAGAGTTATACAGCTGAACACCTTTCTCATTCGCCGCAGTTCTTGCGCATGCCATGGACACGCCAAGGATCGCATTCGCGCCCAACTTGCCTTTGTTGGGCGTACCATCCAGACCGATCATCAGTTCATCAATCGCCTGCTGATCACCGGCATCTTTACCTTTCAGCGCCTCCGCCAGGACCGTATTCACATTATTGCAGGCTTTTAAAACCCCTTTTCCACCGTATCTTTTTTTGTCTCCGTCGCGCAGTTCAAGCGTCTCATGCACGCCTGTTGAAGCGCCACTCGGCACAATCGCGCGACCGGAACCTTTTTCCGTGGTCACCAAAACCTCAACCGTGGGATTCCCGCGGGAATCGAGTACTTCATGGGCCTGGACAGCTGTAATTTTGGACATTTTCGGGTTTTTCAAGGGCCTTCAAACGCATATAAAGTAATATGCCCGATCGAAATTTACAATCACAAAAAAATACAGTATGATCCGGGCGTATTTAGCTTTCTCACCACCATTTTTCTATGGAAATCGTTTGGCATGGCTACTCTTGTCTCACTGTGAAATCGAAAGGCGCGACAACCGTCATAGATCCGTACACGGACGGAAAAGGGATCAAACTTCCGTCACTCAAAGGCGACATTGTGATTGTTTCCGGCAACTATGAAGGGCACGACAATATCAAGGCTGTCAGCGGTGAACCGACCGTTGTGGACTGGCCTGGAGAATACGAAATGAAAGGGGTTGCGGTCATGGCGCAGCAGATTCCCGGAAGCAAGGGCATGTTATTTACTCTCATCGCCGACAACATGAAACTCTGCTTCATCGGAAATATGTCCGCAGAAATCACGGAGGAGATGGTGGAGGCTATCGGTGATGTGGACATTCTGCTTCTTCCGGTAGGCGGAGGGGAGACCGCGGATGCGAAAACGGCGCACAATCTGGTGGAGGAGATCGAACCACGGGCAATACTGGCAATCCATTATGCGGTTGATGGCAGCAAGGCAAAACTGGACGGGCCGGAAGCGTTCCTGAAACTGGTGGGAGCAACCTCCACGGAACCAAAAGATAAGCTCAGCATCCAGAGCCGAAACGAACTGAAACAGGACGCCACGGAAGTGATATTATTGAAACCGCAGCTTGGATAATTGATTTTTGAATATTTGGATCAATTGGCGCCTGAATATTGAAATTTGGAGAAGTCGACGACCGTGGCCTCGTAGTTCAATGGATAGAACAAGGCACTCCTAAGGCTTAGATGCAGGTTCGATTCCCGCCGAGGCCACCACGTTTCTGAATATCTGCCCGTTATCCCTGAGCGCTTTCCGGCATTATGTAGAGCTGGAACGGCGGATTTTTTGCGTAATAAACATGGTTATCATACGCAAACGCTATGTTTATTTTTGCGCTGCCTGTAGAAGCGGTAAGTTTCTTCGCATAGTCGCTGATTTCGTTTGGTAATTTGCCGGCCGCAACAGCTCCGCCGGGAATTTCCGGCACTTGAAAGGCCCTCGCTTCAAAAACCCATGGCATAGGCAAAGCGTTCAGCCTTGTCATATCGATATTGGCCCCATCCTGCTGTCCGATTTCTGTAAGAAGCATCTCTCTATAACGATCAACGGCATCCTGACCGCCGGGAAACCCAAGAAAAGTCTCACGCGCTTTTGCCATTCGAATATTAAAATAGTGCAGAGCCGGCGATCCCTCTATCTCAAGAATTTCGAGCGCAGTAATCCTCTCGGGATTTTTTTCACGATCAACCAGGTAGACCGAATTGGCATTGTGAAAATAACTTTTTACAGTCCCGATATTATCCCTCAGCTCTACCGGTATGGAGTTGTATCTTGCCTTAATCCACTGCCATTGAGAGTCATCAATGATGCGAGTTTTTTGAGGGTCATCATCATTGTAAGAGAAACTGTCGATCATTCCCTCCATAAAGGCCCTCACTTCGGGACTGGTACTGGACAACACCGTCTTGTATTCAGGATTGGTTCTCCAGCCGCCGGTCTCTTTTTCAGCTAATTCTGCCTCAACATATGTCCGGAGTTTCTGTAGGTCGAACATGTTGAAATACCAATCGAACTCATCTCTGGTCCTATTCTCGCCGAAATGTATATCGGCGCTTGAAAGAAGTCCGGAAAGATATTGTGCAGCAATATTGCGCTTCATGTGGGCGTCCGGGTCTTTCGGATCATCAGGGAAGAGTTCGGCGCTTTTTGCAGCTATGTATTCCTCTCTGCGAAGTTCAAACTTTGCTAATTTATGAATTGAAATAAACGCCTCCTTGAAAGCAGGAAGGTAGTTGCGCTCGTTTTCGGGAATTGCATAATACATATCCCTGATCAATGTCCACTGCTCGTCTGTGACATGTTCATCCGGTCCCATCATGGAGTCCAGCAAGCCCTCCATATAAGCTTTCACCTCGGGCGAGGCATTTGTATAAAAGCAGTCTTTATTATCTTTCCAATAGTTGCCGACAGCACCGGTAATCATGCCTTCAACAACATCTTTTACGACTTCATCTCCCGTTTTTTTGTAGGCTTTATCGAGTTCCTCCTTGATCCCGGCCTTGTCAGCTTTCAGTTCTGCTCCGGACATAAGTCCTTCCATATACGTGGATGCCAGATGCCGTTTTTCATCCAGTTTCAGGGAATCCAGAGTTGGGTCTGTCGGGAAAAGCTCTTTTGCCTTGTTGCTTATGTAATCTTTTTTTGCCGCCTCAAAGCGGAGTTTCTGTTTTTGCTCCAGAGCGACCAGGACGGTGCGTTCAACGTTATCGAGCAGAGCGAGTTTCTTTTCGTCTACCACAATAGCCTCCAGATGCATTTTCTCCCTCTTGTCTCTTTCCGCATCAAAAGAGTCGCAGGCAGCCCGCGCTTCTTCCGGTGACTTCGATTTTTTAATCGCTTCAGCTAGGGGAGAGGGAACGTCCGCAAGATTGAGTGTGGTTTTTATTTTATTCCAGTCTTCTCCTTCTTTAAGATCGGGTATGGTACCCCTGAGGGCTGCGCCCGCCCCTTTCGCTTTTTCACCTCCGTATTTTTCAAAGGCAGCTTTTGCATTTCCAGGACGCAGCGCCGAAGGGATGGCCGCCTCGGCCTTTTTGGCCGCCTCCTGCATAAACTTATGTACTTCACCCTTTTCCTGGCTTTCTTTAGCGGTATATTTCGTATCATCAATGGTGGCAGCCAGAACAGTCTGCACAGATTCCACCTGCGGCAGATTTTTATTGGCCTCATCAACTTCCGGAATCTCGTGATATACAAACCTCCGGTTCCGGCTGAAGTCAAATTGTGTGGAATGTCTTATCATGGTGACTACTCAATCTTTTTAAGAATTTTTTCGGCCTCCCTGCGTTCTTTTTCTTCCAGTTTCTTCACGTGCGCTTTCAACTCTGCTTTTACCTTGTAGCCCGCCTTTTCCACATCAACGGCAAAATCGTTCATCAGACTTTCGTGCTGGAGAGCGAAATTAATGTTGATATCGCGTTCCCGCACATACTCTTCCAGAATGATGGGGTAGAGTTCGCGCAGAGCCTGTTCATTTTTGGACTCCAGAGATTGATCAATTCTCGCCAGACTTTCTTCCGAAAGATAGGTTCCCACGGAAGAGTTTTCCATAAGCCACAGAAAATTTTCCAGACTGTAGGGTGAATCTGCCGTTATTGGTGCCATATTCAGGTATCAAATATTCTCTTTATTATACACCAAAAGGGTGAATTGAACAACGGGCTGCCGCCCCTGCGGGAAAGGAGACTTAGCCTTTTCAAAAGGCCGGAAATCCGCTATTTTCCAGGCGTCCTTTTAACCTATGCATCAATGTCTCTCGCGATCGTCACAACCACCAACGAAGGCAACATTCTTGCCGCTGACAGCATGGAAACGTACCGCAACAGCCTGGGCGACACCCGCGAGGGGTCACAGACCCGCATGAAACTCTTTCAGTTGAACGAGCGTGTCGGGGCCGTGGCGTGCGGCCTTTCGTTTCTGGAAAACAAAAATATCCATCAGCATGTTCTTCTTTTCAAGCGGCTGAACCAGCTTCAGAATCTGCCGGTAGCGGAGATTGCCGGCAGGATGTACGACTATTTTTCCGAAAAATACTCAAAATATCTTCAGCAGTCTGGGGAAAGGCGGGTTACCGAATATGAAGGGCGCAACTTTAAGGAGGTAAAAACGGCAATGGAACTTGAATGCATCACGGTGTCGTATAAAGATCCCGAAGGCAAAAAAGGCGAGCAGAAGTTCTATCAGCCGATCATTGAGTTTCTGATTGCGGGCCACGATCCGGACGGAACCAACCAGGTGTACAAACTCACGATCCCCGATCCCAAGGAGAAAAACGGCGTCGTTTTAAAGCTGAGCAAAGATCAGTGCGGCGCAACCTGGATCGGCCAGACAGATGTGCTGGTGCGAATTATCCGCGGCTGGAGTCCTGAAATTAAGAGGCTGAAAGCGGTCATGGAGATACCGGACAAAAAACGGGAAGAGCTTTTGCGCGCGATTGACGATCAGGAGTACCTCATCAACTGGGCCACGATGACGTTCCAGGACGCGATCGAGTTTTCCAATCTCGCCATCAAAACCACGGAGAGCATCCAGAAAATTACGGACGGAACGTGGCAGTATCCGGGCTCTTCACCGGGGGTGGGAGGCGAAGTGGATGTTGCGGTAACAACGCCGGACAAAGGGTTTGTGTGGCTCCAGAAAAAGAAAATCGGGGTAGGGGCGACTGCGATAGATCTGGACAGTCTGCAGGATCTGAACGAGCCGCAGTTTTAAGCGTCGGGCATGAAGTATTTCATCAACACGTTGGGGTGCGCCATGAACTATTCCGACAGCGAACGCGTTGCGACGCTGCTGGAGAAGCTTGGCTATGAGCGGAGCAATGTTCCGGAAGAGACGGATCTGTACATTTTTAATACATGTTCGATCCGTCAGAAAGGGGAGGATCGTGTACACGGTCAATTGCACAATCTGGAGCAGCAGAAGAAATCGAATCCGCGCCTGCTGGTAGGGATAACGGGCTGCATGGTTCGGAGTACGAGCAGCCGGAATTCCGAAAAAGAGGTGAAGGACGGAATTTTCAAAGTGGTGGACTCCGTGGATTTTGTTTTCAGAATCACGGACGCGCACAAGATTGGAGAGGTGCTGGCAGAGGCGGAGCCAATGCTGGATTTGCCGCAGCTGGAAGAGGCTTCCGGGATTGGTGCGGACTCAAAGGATGCCACCGGATATCTGAAAATTAATCCGAAATATGGGTCGCGGGTCCAGGCGTTTGTGCCGGTTCAGATCGGTTGCGACAAATACTGCACCTACTGCATCGTTCCCTATTCGCGCGGGAGGGAGCAGAGCCGCAACATGGACGACATTGTGACGGAGTGCCGCGCTCTGGTGGAGCACGGATGCAAAGAGATAACGCTCGTGGGGCAGACCGTGAACTCGTACGGACTCAGCGCGCTGGATAAAACGAGCGGAAAATTCGCGGGGATGAGCGATCCGTTTGTGGAGCTGCTGACGCGCATCAACAGGTTTAAGGAGCTCGGATTGAATAGGTTGCGCTTCACATCTCCGCACCCCGCCGACTACACGGATACGCTCATCCAGGCTCACTGTGATCTGGAGACGCTCACTCACCATTTCCATCTGCCAATCCAGTCCGGAAGCGACCCGGTGTTAAAGAAAATGAACCGGAAATACAACATAGAAAAGTATTGGGATATTATAAAAAAGATTCGCACGAAACTTCCGGACGCCTCCATCACAACGGATATTATCGTGGGTTTCTGCGGCGAAACACAGGAGCAGTTCGACGAAACGGAAAAAGTTTTTGAAGAGATCCGCTGGGACATGGCCTACCTTTCACGCTACAGCGCAAGACGCGGAACGG
>DATDOI010000057.1:0-5182 GCA_035293325.1 Candidatus Altimarinota bacterium | reverse complement strand
AAGCTTTTGAAGAGTCAGGGAAACTTTCCGTCATAACGGTGGAGATGTTTGCGAATGTTTTGAAATCCGTCTTTACGCGCTTTACGGTTCCGGAGGGAGTGGCGGGACCTGTTGGCATCGCCCAGCTCACACATACGTTTGTTCAGGAGGGGATTTTATCGCTCCTCCGGTTCATGGCGCTTTTATCTCTCAGTCTGGCCATCATTAATATTCTACCTTTCCCGGCCCTGGACGGCGGAAGACTGTTTTTCATACTTGTGGAGGTCGTTACCGGTCGTAAACTTGGTGGAAAGTTCGAGGCGTGGATTCATGCGATCGGCTTTGTGCTGCTCATGCTCCTTATTTTTGCCGTGACGTATAACGATATTTTGCGCTTACTGTAGCCGCTTTTTGCCTGTGTTAAAAATTTCCGGTTGCTAATGACAGGAATGTGACGTGCGGGTAGCATTGCTCAATTTTTTCATTTATTTTTTGGTTTGATTTCTTTGCCACGGATAGTAGGTGGAGGTGTCAAGTGCGGCTATGGGTTGATCTCTCAAAAAACTCTTTCCGGCGCTTGTGGGAGCTTTTGAAAGCGTTTAATATAACGCCTGCTTTAGGAAATTTTTGCCGTCGTTCCCTCTATAATTATGGATTACAAGCAGCTCTGGGAGGGGGTTTTAACCCGTCTCTCTCCGGTTATCGGGAAAGCCCATCTTCTGTCATTTTTCAAGGATTCGATCATCTCCCGCTTCGAAAATGGGGTTGTGACGATTGCCGCACCCTCTACGATCGCCTGTAATTTTATCCGCGATCGCTACGAGGTGAAGCTTTTTCAGATGGTCCGCGAAATGGATCCGGATGTGAAACAGATAGATTTTGAAATTCAGGGAGGCCTTGCTGATGCGGAGCATCCCAGCAAGGTTGATATGTCCAAATTTGGAGGAATGCAGGCGCGGGAACGGAAGGTGCCGAACAAGCAGGAGGTTTTGCTGGAGGATGGCATGCGCAGCAAAATGTTCAATCCGCGCTACACGCTCCAGAATTTTATTGCAGGAACGGAAAACAGGCTCGCTCATGCCGCGTGTATGGCTGTTGCGGCGAAGCCCGGCGACATTTATAATCCTTTGTTTTTGTACGGAGGCGTCGGCTTGGGGAAAACTCATCTGCTCCAGGGCACCGGCATCGAGATCAAGAAAAACTATCCCAACAAAAATGTCGTGTACATGACCTCCGAACGGTTCATCAATGAGATCGTTGAGGCTATCGGCAAAAAACATACCAGTTCATTCAAGGACCGCTACAGAAAAGTGGACTGTCTGATCGTGGATGACATTCAGTTTTTTGGAAACAAGGCTTCATCGCAGCAGGAGTTTTTTCATACTTTCAACGAACTGTATGATGCCGGCAAACAGATCATCATCAGTTCGGACCGTCCTCCGCGGGAGCTGGATGAGCTGGAGGACCGGCTTGTGAGCCGGTTTGCCATGGGCATGGTGGTGGAACTGCAGTTGCCGGAGTTTGAAACGCGCATGGCTATTCTGAACGCGAAATGCCAGGAGTATCAGGTGTTCGTGGATCGTGAAGTGCTCGAGTTCATGGCGTATAACGTACAGACGAGCATACGCGAGCTGGAAGGCATTCTGGTGAAAGCCATAGCAGAGGCGCAGCTGACGGATACGACTCCCACCATTAAATCTGTGGCGGAAGCTATCCGCAGACTGAACAAGGATGAGGAACTCAAAGGGTTCAACGTGGATCTTTCAAAGCGGATGACGGTGCGCACGTCGGATGACGTTATCGATCTGGTGGTCGCGTACTTTAAGCTCACCAGATCAGATATTACCGGTGAAGAGCGGCGGAAACAGGTTATGGTGCCCCGCCAGATCTGCATGTATCTGATCCGTGAACTGCTGGACCATTCGTACGAAACCATCGGGGAAAGTTTTGGGGGGCGCAACCATACGACAGTCCTGCATGCCTGCAACAAGATCGGAATCGAGATGGATAAAGATTCCCGCATCAAGCGCGATGTGAACGCACTCAAGAGAGAGATCGGGGTTTAAGGAGAAATATCTCGTTTTAATCCCTTTTTTCCTTTACAC
Organism: Candidatus Altimarinota bacterium; assembly: GCA_035293325.1. Classification (GTDB taxonomy): domain Bacteria; phylum Patescibacteriota; class Gracilibacteria; order UBA1369; family UBA1369; genus DATDOI01. The sequence continues at coordinate 3,098 of DATDOI010000057.1, read as the reverse complement.
TCATGAGTGCAATGCTCTATATTTTGGTATGTTTTTTTAACGCTCCATGCGCCTACGGAATAACAGAAGAAAATCCCCGGTAGACTATATTCTTCCTTTTCTTATTCTTGTCTGTATTGGTGTCATAGCCGTTATCGGCTTCCAGCTTTGGTCTAACTGGGATAAGCATGGAAAGGGCGATGTGTATTTTTACGTGGCTCAGGGCAAGGCGAAGATTCTTCCCTATGGCGAGACGGACTGGGACAACGCTTTCAGCGGCACGAAGCTTCTTTTGGGTGATTCTCTGAAGACCTCCTCTCCGGGACGTGTGGTGATTGAGTTTTTCAACGGTACGATTGTCCGCATGGGACCGGATTCGGCTATTACCCTTACGGATTTGATAAAGTCGTCCGATCAGGAGACGATGGTTTTCAATCTTGATAACGGATCTCTCTGGGTTGCAGGAGAGAAGAGCGAGGGTGTACGCGAGGCGAGATACGAAGTTCGAACCTCTCATCTTCTGGTGAAAGCAACCGGAACAGTATTTGAGGTCGAGAGCGGCAGCAGCGAAACGGTCCGTGTTTTTGACGGAGAGGTGAATGTGGATGTGATGATCGGAGAGGCCGGTAAGGAGCGTGTTGCTCAGACGATTAATGTTGAAGTCGGTCAGGAGATAACGGTTGATGCGGCGGCGCTGTCCGCTTTTGAACAGAATCAGTCTCCATCAGTCCTGAAAGCCGTGAGCGACAGTTTTAAATCTACGGAGTGGTTTGTCTGGAATACCAGGGAGGATGCTTCGCCGACAGATTTTGCATCTTCCGCTTCGATGGAAGAAGGAATGACGCAGCCTTTTATGATGGATGGTAGTCAGGAGAGCGGCGAGACGGAAGAGGGGCTTGCTGATACTCAGGAATCCACGGAATCTGAAGACGCTGACTCAGAGAACGATCAGTTCGGTTCCGACGAGATTGCGAAACCGGTCATTACCTCGCCCACCGAAAAAGTTACCACCACTGGAAAAGCGACTATTGCCGGTACGGTTTCTTCCGGAACAGCGAAGGTTGTGGTAGTAAGCACCATTGAAGGAAAAGAGGACTCTTATACGCTTTCCAAATTTTCCAGCGGAGACACCAGCTGGTCTTACAACGTTGCGGAAGCGCTCGGGAATATGAAGGCGGGTGCGAATCTGTACGAGGTGTACGCGTACGACAGCGAAGGGAACAAGAGCGATCCTGCTTCAATCACGATTACCTACGAAAAAGATGCGGCGGCTGTTACGGGAGATTTGGCCGCGCCCAAGGTGCTCACGTTCAACGGCGCTGCTTCATCAACCGTCACGACGGACACGGTCAAAGTTGCCGGTTCGGTTGAGGGCGCGGCAAAGGTTGTGGTGAACGGTTATACGCTCTCCGCTTTCCAGGCGGGATCAACAAGCTGGAGCTACACCGCCAAAGAGTCCCTTGGAAACCTTGTTCCGGGTGCAAACGAATATGAGGTTTACGCGGTTGATCCTGACGGAAATAAATCCGAAGTTGTGAAGTTCACCATTACCTATACCAAGGCGGCCGGTACTTCAGACACGTCTACTCAGGAAACAACATCATCCGGCACAACGCAGCAGCCGGTGTACGGGTTTTAGAGTTTACACGAACTGAACGTTGGCGGGACAACTGTCCGGTTCCTCAGCAAAGCTACTGGAGATATTTCACCTTGTTCGCGTTGTGTTCTTCGTTTGTGACGGCGTAGATAACCTCTCCCGTGTCGAGCGTGGTCAGGTAGAAAAAGTAGGGGCTTTCTTCGGGGGTCAGAGTGGCAAGGATGGCCTTGATGCCCGGATTCCCGATCGGGCCCGGCGGGAGTCCGGCGTTTTTGCGCGTGTTATAGGGCGATTCCTCCTGCAGATCCTGATAATCAATTGAACGATCCTCCTTTAAATACAGCAGTGTGGCGTCCGCGCCGATCATCCAGCCGCTGTCCAGCCGTTTCCATAGGATTCCTGCAACAATGGGCCTGTCATCGGTGGTACGGACCTCCATTTCCACAATTGATGCCATTGTTATGACCTCATGGAGAGAACGTTTCCCGAGTTCCCCCATATGGGGTTCCATTCTTTTGGCAAAATTATTGAGCATCAGCTGAATCAAATCTTCGCTGTAGAAATTCTGGCTCTCCAGAAAATAGGTATCGGGAAAGAGGTAGCCTTCCAGGGGGTGAGCGAGGCCGCTTACAGCCTCACGATCGATGAACGGATATTTGTCGTAATCTTTAAATTCATTTATTGCTTTTACAAAATCACCCGTCTCTATCGCGCCAAGCGCCACAAGTTTTTCATCGATCTGCTGAATGGTCGTACCTTCCGGAACCGTGAGCACCATTTCGCTTTTCTTACTGTCGGTGATAATTGCGACAATCTCCGGCATGTTCTGACTCCTGCTTACAATGAATCGGCCGGCAACAATGTTGCGATCCACCCCGTTGAGTTTTGCATAGAGCTTGAAGGTTCCTTCATCAAGGATCAGTCCTTTTTCTTTCAGGTTGTGCGCTATTTCTCCACTCGTTTCGCCTTTTTTAATGAAGAACGTCATGTTCGTCGTGTCGCCCGGGTCCGCGGGAGTCTCGACAACATATTGGAATCTGGAATATTGATACCAGGAAAAGATGATCAGGGCTGCTACACCCGCCAGAATGATGTTCCGTACCGTGTGCTTCGATTTTTTCCCCCGGAAATCATCCCGCGTCCGTTTCTTTGTGAACATTTTGTATCTTTAAATGGACTCACCCCATGCCCGGGAGATTCATGTCTCCCATGACATCTTTCATCAGTTCAGCAGCTATTTGTTGCGATTTTTTGACCGCTTTGTTGAAGCATTTTGAAAGCGTGTCTCCCAGTTTTTTCCCGTCGTTGAGCATTTCATCCGGAATAGTAACGCTGATGACTTCCTGTTCACCATTCAGCACGACGATCACGCCATCAACGTCCGCTTCGATGTGAGTATTTTGAAGCTCTTTTTTCGCCTGCTTTGCCTTTTTCTGGAAGGCGTACATATCCTTGATTTTGTCGAGCATTGTAACGGTTTAATGGGGTACGCTCACCGGCACTTTTATTTTTTACCCGTTTT
>DATDOI010000056.1:0-3749 GCA_035293325.1 Candidatus Altimarinota bacterium | reverse complement strand
TCATAGCGGCGAGTATCTTTCTTTACCTCGACCATCAGTTTTTCATGATCCTCTTTCCCGATCTCATCACCGGTGACATCGCTCCAGTATTTTTTAGCAGCCTCACCAATCTCGTGAAGTTTATCTTTTTCTTTTACCTCTTTTTCTGTCTCATTCACCTCGCCGTGCTGCGGTTCGCGACCGGCTGCGATCATGTCAAAAACATCATCAAAATGTTCGGCATCCACGCCGGTCCAGTGATCGGCAAACTCTCTCAGCACATGATCCAGATCGGCGTCAGTTCCGGAAAATGTCTTCCCCTTATATTGAAGAGAAAGAAGCAGGTAACGTGTCAGATTTTCAGGCGTAGGTTTAAGCCGTCGCCCCTCAGGAAGCTTCATATCTTTATACTTCCCCTGAACCAGGAACTGCAGGAAAGCGACGTTGTTTTCGCCGTCCGCGCCCCTGCCGAAATCTTTCTTGCCGATCTTACGGAGCAGATCAGGAAGCTTTTGAAGGAGTATATCGGTGAACTCCGCGACCTCCTCTTGCTTGGCGGCCCTGCCGATAATATCTTTCAGAAATTTCGAGACATTCGCATCACGCTGTTTCACCTCTAACGGTGAAAGCGGAACCTCCTTGCTGGCGGGCACTCCGAGCATCTCATCAAGGAACACCTCCATGTGAGCGAACCCCGTTTTTTCACTCCATTTGCGTACCTTATCGCGCAAAGCCTTCAGATTTTTCTGGTATTCGGCGTCAGGCATTCCTGCAGCTTTCTGAGCCATAAGAACATCAACTTCCGGCTTGAAAGCTTTGTCGAAGAGGACGCGCCCCTGTTCGCGGAGCTGGTCGAGTTTCTTCAGCGTTGCGTCGCGCAGAGACTCCTTTTCCTTGAGATCCTTTATTTTTTTTGCAATATCTATGGATACCTGTTCCCGTCGTTTTGTGTCTTCGCCCCAGTATTTGTCTCCGATGCCGCTGAAAAAATCGCCGGCGCTGGCAAACGAAGATCCGATGATGCTCGTTATGCCGCGGCTCCGAACGCGCGTCAAAAATCCTGAGGCCGATAAACTGATGAGCTGGCCGACGGATTTTTCCGCCGCGCGCAAAAGTTCCAGTTCACGTTTTAGTTTTTCAACATCTTCATTCGCCTTTTCCACATCCATAATGATGTTGTGGAAAGAGTCACTGTCGACCGTGCGGCCGAAAACGCGGTCGAAAACCTTCCCGGTCTTCCACCACGCGCCCTTCATGTACAGGAGGGAAGTGTAGCCTTCATACCCATGCTCCGTGAGATCACTCACGTTCCAGCCGGCCTCCGGTCGTACCGTAACCTTGAATTTCTGATCGATTCCCGCCGGCCGGAATTTTCCATCGACAGATTTTACGTACCCTTCGTACTGGTCCAGAACTTTTTTCTCGCGGTCAGATTGGGCGTGCCGGCGCATATCTTCCAGTCGCGCCATGACGTCGCGGTGCATGCGGAGTTTTAAATCCTCGTGCACGTCGGAACTTTCCACAATATCCCACACAAGTTTTTCAACTTTTGCGTGGTCAGCACCGGATGCGCGCTGCGCCGCATCTTCAACTGAGGCTTCATAGTACTCGCGCTCTTCGTGGGTGTAGCGCTTTTCATGTTCGTGCGCCTTTTTCCCGTGATCCGCGCCGTGGCCATGTCCGCCGCCGGAATGTTCATGTTTTTCTCCCATAATGTTTTGTTTTTATTTTTTTGTTTTTTTTGAACCGGTTGTCCTCGTCAGCCTCACTCTTCCAATCGTCTCTCAATTTCACTCTTTATACGGGCGACAAGACGTCTCCCGACTCTTCGTTCCGTTGAAGGGTTGCGTTCAAGTTCATTCAGCGTTTGTCCCACAACTTCGCGCGTGGCGTTGCGGAGTCTTTGCACATTTTGCGTAACGATATGTTCGTACGCCTGCTGCTGTGCATCAGTCGGTTCCGCGTCGGGTGTCCGTAAGAATCTTCTGGTGTCTACCATGGTAAAAAATTAATTTTTTGTCTGACCGATTACCATAAACTCCTCCACTTTTGCCGCGTCGTGCACCAGCTCCGCATAGAGCGAATTGATGTTGCGTTCAAGTTTATCCTTGAGACCGTCAATCCCGGGCGCAATCATCATGATGGCATCGAGCGGATCAAGTTCGGGATGGTCGGCCAGCATTTTTTCAAAGAGTTTTATTTCGCGCTGATCAAAACTGTTGAAAATCGTCGCCATGATGCGGTCGCTTAAACAGGTTACGAGCTCCTCGCGCAGCTCGGAATGGTTGTTGCCGTCATCGAGACCGAGAGCTTTGATCACCTCATCAACGAACGAATCAGGATGGAAATATGTTGGCTTTGCCATAAAAAAAGAAAAAAATTATTTAATAAACGGTTTAAAAACGCGGCCCAGAATCCGGCCCGTAACCCTGAAAGGAAGCGTAATGAGTTTTCCTGCCGCGCGCCCTGTTGGTGCAAGCAGTCTCCTGTATCCCCATCCAAGCGGCGTCGTAACGACGTTGCCTGCAAATCTGGCGCCCGGCTTCAGCCCCTTTTCCCAGGCCAACTTTGCACCTTTGCCCATGGAGTCGGCCGTTTCGGCAACCGTGTAGGCCGTACCAAGGGCTCCGGCGACAGCCATAAGATTCTCGCCTGAAAGCAGCGCCTCTTTTTCTCCGGAGCTCATCTTTTGCTCTTTCATCGTTTCACGAGCCTTCTTATAGTCGCCCCCCCAGTCCTTTTTGAGTCCAAGCTTTTTGAACCACCGGAGCCATGCCGGATTTTTACCGGCGATATCCTCGAGCAGTTTATTATCCCGCTCCTCTCGGGATTTTCTTTTGGCGCGAATAACCTCAACAATATTTTTTTCAAAATTATTTCCATGGGAAAGAGCCTCGCGGACCTCCTCATCAGATTCAAGTTCCTCCTGCACCACCTCGATGGTATTCACCAGATCCTCCAGCATTTTTCCGTGCTTGTCGTACAGCTCAAGCTTGAAATCAGGATTTTGAGCCTGTGCTTTGTCCAGAATCCTGCGCAGTTTAAACAGATACTTTGCGAGAGATTCAGATGTGACGCCTCCATGAAGATCACAAATTTTTCTGAACTCATCCGGTGTGACATCCGGTGCCATGTTGAAGAATGCGCCGAGCTCCTTGTGTTGTTTGTCGATTGAAGCGGAATTGATGACGTGCTGTGCCGTGTTCATATCTTCCGGAGTGGCCTTGGAAAGAACCCATTTTTTAGCGCGCGTAAACCAGCCGGAAGCTAAACGTTCGGCCATCTCCTGATTCGTACCGCGATACATGTTTATGTTGCGAATCTGCGCCTGTTTGCGGCGAACGGTCTGGCGGGCGCGGCGGGTCGCCTGCGGGACGTTTCTGTTTCCCTCACGGAAAAGCTGAGCCCGCTCCAAAAGCGTGTGGAGCTCCTCGGCATGCAATTTTTCATGAGGCTGAAGGGCTTCATGGTACTCCTCCTTGATCTCTTCAATCATCTCCGACAAATTTTCCGAAGGAAAGGTCGTGGTGATAAATGTTTCAAAGGCGCCTGCAGCGTGGGGATTCCGAACAGGGTGAGCAGGATCAAACTGGACGACACCGAACAGATCATCCTGATCTGAAAGGTCGGGCGGAACATTCCCATGGCCGAAAATTCCCTCAAACTCCCGGATGCGCTCAAACGGGTCGTCACCATGTCCACCGGGCGGGCCTGGAATTGCCCGTTCATGAACAAGCGTGGCGACCATGCTCGTGCCGTCGGCGCGATAC
>DATDOI010000055.1:0-3361 GCA_035293325.1 Candidatus Altimarinota bacterium | reverse complement strand
GTTCTCCATGCGATCTTCAATATTTTCCTGGAAATGAACTGGACGTTCCTGCTCGTGCCGTTTCTGACGGGCGGATATATCTACGTCAGTCGGCTTTTTGAAAAGAAAGAGAGCCACAAAGTGTACTGCATGGTGGATAATAATCGAAACGATTGAGCCAAGGCCTGGTCGAAGCCATACCCTTGCATAAGGCGAAAAATGGTGCTACAATCCGAGGCCCGAGGAATACTCTAAGAAAGAGTATTTTTTTGTATATATGGATATTTTTTAAGCCGGACCCGGCGATTGGAGAACAACGTATGTCACTCGATAAAATTATTGTAAAGGGAGCCAGAATCCACAACCTGAAGAACGTTAGTGTTGAGATTCCCAAGAATAAACTCACGGTAATAACGGGTTTATCGGGGTCGGGAAAATCTTCTCTCGCATTCGATACGATTTATGCGGAAGGCCAGCGCCGCTATGTGGAAAGCCTTTCAACGTATGCACGGCAGTTCCTCCAGCTTATGGAAAAGCCGGACGTTGAATCCATTGAGGGGCTCTCTCCGGCCATCTCAATTGACCAGAAAACCGCAAGCCGCAACCCGCGTTCCACCGTTGGAACTGTCACGGAAATCTACGACTACCTTCGTCTTTTGTTCGCCAAAGTAGGCCATCCGCACTGCCCGAACTGCAAAAAACCGATCCAGCGTCAGAGTCCGAGCCAGATCGTTGATATTGTTTCGACTATGCCGGAGGGGAAAAAGCTCCTTCTTCTGGCTCCAGTGGTTCGCGATCGTAAGGGGAGCCATATGAAAGTGTTCGATAAAATCAAGAAAGATGGATTTGTCCGCGTTCGCGTGGACGGTGAGGTGATGAGCGTTCTGGACGTTCCGGAACTTGAGGAAAGCAAAAAGCATACCGTGGAGATCGTGGTGGATCGTCTGGTGGTGAAAAATTTCGGAAAACTCACCAAAAAACTTTCCTCCGGCGAAGAGATCGAGACCGTTAATCCTGATCGCACCCGCCTGGCGGACTCAGTTGAAACGGCCCTCAAACACGGCGAAGGGCTGATGATCATTCAGGATCATGATACCGGCAAAGAGGACGTTTTTTCCGAACATTTTGCATGCGCTTCCTGCGGCACGAACATAGAAGAGATCTCGCCCCGCAGTTTCTCTTTCAACAATCCGCATGGAGCCTGCCCTGAATGTCACGGTCTGGGAACGAAGCTTGTGATAGACCCGAAACTTGTCATACCGAATGACAATCTGACGCTCGCGGAGGGGGCTATCATGCCGTGGTCGGCAACAACGTCGCATCTTACGTGGTACAACCGCATCCTTGAATCCGTCGCAAAAAAGAACGGATTTTCCATGAACAAGGCCGTGAAGAGCCTCAGCCCGGATCAGCTCCAGCTCGTGCTGTATGGCACGGGAGAGAACAAATATGAGATAGCCGTCGGTCAACATTCAAACTCCGCGTTTAAAGGCGAATATTCGATGTCTTTTGAAGGAGTGATTCCGAATCTGGAGCGACGCTACCTGGAAACGGACTCAGACTACATCCGAAAAAAAATTGAGAAATACATGCAGATTCTTGAGTGTCCGAGCTGCAGGGGGAACCGCCTGCGCCCGGAAGTGCTCGCCGTGACGATCGAAAAAATGTCCATCATTGATGTGACGAGGCTCTCCGTCCGGCAGTGTGCGGATCTGTTACAGAAGATGAAACTGACGGAAATGGAGGATCAGATTGCCAAACCGATTGTAAAAGAGGTCGGCAACCGCCTGCAGTTTCTGGATGACGTGGGTCTTTCCTATCTTACTCTGGACCGCGCGGCCAATACGCTTTCCGGTGGGGAAGCACAGCGCATACGTCTGGCCACACAGATCGGCTCAAGGCTTTCGGGCGTGATTTACGTTTTGGATGAGCCATCCATCGGCCTCCATCAAAACGACAACGCCAAGCTTATTAAAACGCTTTTGCATCTTCGCGATCTGGGGAACACCGTCATTGTGGTAGAGCACGACATTGATACCATGCTCGCTTCCGACCACATTCTGGACGTTGGCCCGGGTGCGGGAAAAGAAGGCGGACGTATTATTGCCGCTGGAACTCCCAAAGAGGTCATGGCGAATCCGAACTCAGTTACGGGCAAATATTTGAGCGGCAAGATGGAGATTTCAACACCCAAGAAGCGACGAAAAGGGAACGGCAATATTCTCAAAATCGTTAAGGCAAGCCAGCACAACCTGCGTGACGTGACGGTAGAAATACCGCTTGGGACATTTGTCGGTATTACCGGCGTATCAGGATCGGGCAAATCCACGCTCATTAACGACATCCTGGTAAAAGAGGTGGAAAAGGAACTCAACGGAACCAAACATCAGGTCGGCACGCATGAAAGAATTGAGGGAATCCAACATCTCGACAAAATCATCAATATTGACCAGTCACCAATCGGCAGAACGCCCCGCTCCAACCCTGCCACCTATACGGGCGTATTTACGGATATCCGTGAACTGTTTTCATCCACCACGGAGGCGAAACTGCGCGGCTATAAGTCCGGACGTTTCAGTTTTAACGTCAAAGGAGGCCGCTGCGAAGCCTGCGCCGGCGATGGCATCAAAAAGATAGAAATGCACTTCCTGCCGGACATCTACGTGCCATGCGAAGTATGCAAAGGCAGGCGCTATAACGCTGAAGCCCTGGAGGTCACGTATCGCGGCCGCAATATTGCTGAAGTCCTGGAAATGACGGTTGCAGAGGCCCTCGAGTTCTTTGATGCCATTCCGAACATCAAGACCAAGCTTCAGACACTCCATGAGGTGGGACTTTCATATATTCACCTTGGTCAGTCGGCCACAACCCTCTCCGGAGGTGAGGCGCAGCGTATAAAACTTGCAACAGAGCTTTCCCGCCGTTCAACCGGCCAGACGCTCTATATTCTGGATGAGCCCACAACGGGCCTCCATTTTGACGACGTAAAGAAGCTTCTGGATGTTTTACAGCGACTTGTGGAGAAGGGAAACACCGTCCTGACCATCGAACACAACCTGGATGTCATTAAATCGGTGGACTATATCATCGATCTTGGCCCTGAAGGGGGAGAAAACGGCGGCGCAGTTATTGCAACCGGCACACCGGAGGATGTCGCCAAGGTAAAAGATTCCTATACCGGCATCTGGGTGAAGAAGTACTGCAAGCTCTAGCAATCGCAGACAATCTTGCGCTATAAAAAGGAAGATGCTTTAATGCTGTCCTTATGTCGACCAAAGAACAACTTGGCGGTGGGGTGGAGGTCTCTCAATTACGGGTTGACCGGGTTCCTAAACGTGAAAGGAAACAGGCGCTGGTCCTTTTTGCCAAAATTGGCTCCTGG
>DATDOI010000054.1:0-3995 GCA_035293325.1 Candidatus Altimarinota bacterium | reverse complement strand
TATCTGGGATTTGTGATTTTCTTTGAAAGTCTGGGGCGGTTTAACGAGCCGGAGCCGTCGCAGAACCAGGCTCTGGGTATTATTACGGTTGTTATCAGCGCTGTGGCGTCATACCAGATGACCCGCATGTTTAAGGCCGCCGGGAAAAAGATCAACAGCCTTTCGCTCATGAACAGCAGCAAAGATACGACGATCGACATATTTGTGCAGTTTGCCGTGCTGTTGGGTATCGGGGGAAGCGCTTTTCGCATCCCGTACCTGGAGGGAAGCGCAGGAATGATCATCTCTTTCATGACGCTGAAGGTAGGATTTGATGCCGCGAAAGAGGCGCTCTTCTTTCTGCTCGACTATTTCGATGACGGTGATCTGATAAAAAAAATCCATGAAACCATAATGAAAAAAGGCAGCATTATTGAAAACGTTCACCACATTAAAATGAGGCGCGCGGGCACTTTTTTGTTCGGAGAGGCCATCGTCGAACTGAGTCCCTACAGTGACGCCAAAGATATTCGCGTGGAGTTGAGGAAACTGAAGGATGAAATTGCAAAAATAAATCCGTATCTTAAAAATTTCTCTCTCCTCGTTTCAATTCCTCACCCGCGTGACATTAAAATCGCGGTGCCCGTAAAAGAGGAAAAGGGCCTCAATTCGGCGCTGGCAGATACAATAGGCGACACGAAAGCGTACGTATTTGTGACGGTGAGAGGCGATAAAATCGGTGACCATTATTCAAAAACTCTCAACCTCCGTCCCGACGATTATTCCGGAATCGCCGATTTTCTTAAAAAAGAAAAAGTTGAAATTGTCGTCAACAATCAGATGAGCAGCCTCCTCTACTATCATCTGCGCCACCTTGAGCGTTTCGAAATTTATCCGAACTTCGAAAACCTGCATGATGTTGAAAGCACCATCAAACTGCTGATGATCGATATGTAAGGCGCGGAGCGAAGCGCAGTGTTAAGAGACAGGAGGTTCGCGGAGCGAACACCTATTTTCTTTTTTTCCCCTCGTGAGGGATGGGCTTTTTTTCTGAAATCGGAATCGGCACGACCGTAACGATACTCTTTTTCTTTTTCATCATTTCGTGGATTTCCTTTTCCTTCTGCTGTTTTTTTAACGTAGCCTTCTCCGAAACCTTGCCCGGTATGATGGCAATTTTTATGACCTCATCGAGTGTTGCGGCGAACTCCAGGGTAATTCCCTTCCTGAGACGCTTTGGGATTTCAGCGAGATCCTTGCGGTTCTTTTCCGGAATGATGATGGTCTTGATGCGGGCCCGCTTTGCGGCAAGAATTTTTTCCTTCAGTCCGCCGATCGGCAGAATGCGGCCCGTCAGCGTTACTTCGCCGGTCATGGCAACATCGCGGCGAACCTTTTGACGGGTGAGCAGCGAAATCAGCGCGGTGCAGATCGTTATTCCCGCAGAAGGGCCATCCTTGGGAGTTGCACCTTCCGGTACGTGAATGTGGATGTCCGAGCGTTCAAAGAGTGAATCAGAAATTTTAAATTTTGCGGCGTTGCTTCTGACGTAACTCAGCGCGGCGCGCGCCGATTCCTGCATGACGTCACCGAGACTTCCCGTCAGGATAAGATTTTTGCTGCCCTTCATTCGGGTGGCTTCGATAAAAATGATGTCACCGCCGTACGGCGTCCAGGCAAGTCCGGTGGCAACGCCGACCATGTCTTCCTCCTGCGCCCCTTCAAAATAGTTTTGTTCGACACCGAGATATTTCTGAACATTTTTTGCTTCAATGATGGTGATGCGCTTGTTTTTTTCGATCAAATCCTTGGCAATTTTACGACAGAGCGCGCCGATTTGACGCTCCAGTTCCCTCAATCCGGCCTCATAGGTGTAGTAGCGGATAATCTGAAGCAGAGCTGCATCGCTCATCTTGAATTTATGTTTCTCCAGTCCGTTGAATGCCAACTGGCGCGGCAGAAGATATTTTTTCGCAATCTGAAGTTTTTCCTCTTCGGTATAGCCGGGGAGTTCAATCACCTCCATGCGGTCGAGCAGGGCGGGAGGAATCGTATCAAGAACATTCGCGGTTGTAATGAAAAAAACCTTGGAAAGATCGAACGGAACGTCCAGGTAGTGATCCGTGAAGGCAAAATTCTGTTCGGGATCGAGGGTTTCCAGCAGCGCGGACGCCGGGTCACCTTGAATGTCTTTGCTCAGTTTATCGATCTCATCAAGCATGAAGACAGGGTCGTTGCAGTTCGCGCGTTTGAGACTCTGAATGATGCGACCGGGGAGAGCGCCAACGTACGTGCGGCGGTGCCCGCGGATATCTGCCTCATCGCGCACGCCGCCCAGCGACGTATGGACGAATTTGCGACCCAGCGCGCGGGCGATGGACTGACCGAGTGATGTTTTACCGACGCCCGGCGGCCCTACGAAGCACAGAATAGTGGCGCCGCATTTGCTGTTGAGCTGACACACGGCCAGAAACTCCAGAATGCGCTCCTTGATTTTTTCAAGCCCGTAGTGATCCTCATCCAGAATTTTTCTTGCTTTCTTTACGTCCACTTTGGAGGGACAGCTCTTATTCCAGGGCATGTCGCAGAGCCATTCAATGTACGTTCTTGAAACCGTGTATTCCGGGGAAATGGTCGGTATTTTTTTGAGCCGCTCAAGTTCCTGGTTCGCAATTTTTTCCACATCTTTCGGCATTTCAGCCGCCTTTATTCTCGCCTTCAGCTCCTTGGTATCCTCATGGTCTGTAAGGCCCTCAAAGAGCCCGCCTTCTTCTCCGTCGCCCAGCTCTTTTTTGATGGCTTTGATTTCCTGGCGCAAAAGGTAGTCCCGTTCATGTTTATTGAGTTCCTGTGAAATATCGGTATGGATTTTTTTTCGCAGTTTCAGAAGTTCCAGTTCCTTGCGCATATACTCAAGGATCTTTTTTATCCGCTCTCCGGGATCAACGATGCTCAGCAGCTCCTGCTTTTTCTTCATGTCAATCGACAGAAAAGAGCAGGTTATATCGGCAACCTCATCAAGGTCTTCCATAGCCTCGAGCTGGCTCAGAACTTCAAGAGGAATAGGTTTTCCCCACGACGCCGACTTCCGGATGTGCTCCTTCAGTTCCTGAAGAGTAGCCTGAAGCACCAGGTCTCCTTTTTCTGCCGCTTTGATGGGATCTATGGATGCCTTTAAAAATGGAGACTGCTGGGTAATTTCCTTAATTCTGAAACGGCTTATCCCTTCAACGAGGGCCATGGCATCCCTTCCGTTTCCGCCTTTAATGACCTGAAGCACGGCAACGCTCGTGCCCACGTCAAAAAGATTGTCGAGCGGGGGCACGGGCTTTCGCGAATCTTTCTGCGCAACGACACCGATCAACTCCTGTTTTGCCGACGCATCAGACAAAGCTTGTATGAGTTGCTCATTCCTTACATACACCGTGACCACCATGGATGGAAAAACAACCAGATCCTTCAGTGGAATAAGAATGAGATCGAGCGGCAGCTTATAATTCTTTGGATCAACTCCCTGCGGGAAGATGTCGTTCATGGGGCAATAGATGAAACGTATCATTTCATTATAGCATATATGCCTGAGAGAGTCTATGAACAAACCGTGCAGGGAAGCCATAAAACACCATCCGCCTTTTCGTGCCCGAAAACCGAAATTAAAAAATATTTTACAAATATGTCTAGATTAATTGGCTTACTGAAGCCCTCCAGGATTGAGGAAACGCGACAAATTTGCTATACTGATAAGATTTAAAAAATAAAAATAACACAAAAACATATGAAATTACCTTTCTTCGGACAAAAAAACGACAAGAGTCAGGCGGCTGAAGATCTGCAGGACGGAATCGCGACAGAAGCCGTGGAAGATACGGAAGTTGTTGATACCGGCACAAAAATTAAAGTTGTCGCCGCTCTGCTCGTCGTCGCGTTTGCCACATATATTGCTTACTGGGTCCAGGAGCCGAGTGATATTAAGGTTGATGTTCTTGCTGACAGTCAGGAAACGGGCGACTCTATGG
>DATDOI010000053.1:0-4632 GCA_035293325.1 Candidatus Altimarinota bacterium | reverse complement strand
GCCTTCATGAATCTCGTGAGCAACGCCGTGAAATATTCCAAAAACAGCAGGTCCGTCAACATCGGCTACAGCGGGAACAAAAAGGAACTCACCGTGAGCGTTCAGGATGCCGGCATCGGCATCCCAAAAGAGCAGCAGCCGCGTATTTTTGAAAAATTTTTCCGCGCCGATAATGCCGTCAGCCAAACTGCCGTTGGCACGGGCCTTGGTCTCTATTTCGTAAAAGCTGTGGTGGAAGCGCACGAAGGGAAGATCAGCTTTGAATCCGTCCAAAATAAAGGAACGACATTTTTTGTCACCCTCCCCGTCTGAAGTCTGAACCGCTCATGGGGTTCCGCCGCATTTTTACCTTTCCCTGAATGCGTTCTCAGGATCGGCAACGTCAACCGTTGCTCCCGGATCTTCGCCCGCGCTGAATGTCGAAACATACCCCTGTTTTTCACTGTTATAGATGGCCGTGAAGGCCTGGTCTATTCTCATGAAGGGGCTCGTCATCATGTAGTGGAGCTGCACGACGTAGAAACAAAGGAGGACGTAGACGGCGCATTTTTGCAGAAGGACCTGCGGCGACAGTTCATGATAGTGCCTCTGATGGAAAAGGAAATCTCCAATATCAAATCCCACAAAAATCAACATGGACTGAACAAAAATTGAGATGTTCCTTCCCCAGAGTGCGGCAGCCACAATATCAATACCCGTAAGCACAGCGGCAAAAAAGATAATCCCCGTCAGGGTGCGAAATTTAAGCGTCACGAGATTGCGGAGAGAAACAATGAACAGGAATGACAGAAAAAGGAAGAGCAGGAAATGCTTCTGATCAGCGGAGATATTGCCCATCACCGAAAGGCTGATGATATACCAGACTCCCAGAAAAAAATTCCAGTACTTGCTCCAGCTGTGAAAGAGGGCGTGTTTCGCCTCCTCCGGATCAATCTTCTTTTCTTTTACCTGCGCCGCCATTTTTTCTCCCTTTGAGAGAAGATCGTACAGGATAACGCATGAGAGCAGCAGGATGGACTGATACCCCGTTGTAAGAGGTATGAGCGCGCTCAGGAGATAGTTCATCACGCACAGGTAAATTGCCGGCACCGTATAGCTGCTCATGCGCGATGGGGCTTCCGGCGAACTTTTCTTCTCTCTTCCTTCCATGACTGAAAGGCCGCCAACGACGAGGATGGCGCTCACAAGAATAATGGCAAGATGCAGGGCAAATTCCGGTTGCACAAAAAAGCTGAGCACGAGAACTGCGCCGTACACGCATGCGGCGACGGCTTCGTGCGTCTTGAGCGCTTTATTTTCTTTCCCATCACTGCTGAGCGCGCTTTTTTGATCTCCTCCAAAAAAGAGCCAGGCGCACAAAAAAACCAGCCCGGCAGCCGTGATGAGCGAGTATGGCCCGGACGAAAAAAACACCTGGTATTCCAGAAGCAATAAGAATGCCGTGACTGAGATGACTGGCTTCATTGTTTTGGGCTCGAAGATATCTTTTTTCGTTTCCTAGACGATAAAATAAATCTTACCCCAAAAAATGACGAAATTATGAAAAACCCGATAAAAACTGTTGTCATCTCAAACATTTGATCCCTTGTTTTTTCCTCTTTTTCACCGAGAATTTGAGTCCGGGCTTCGGAGGCAGCGGCTCTTGCAGGGCCGGGTTCGGACTGCTTATCGGCTTCATCGGCCCGGGCAACGGTCGTAAAATTTTCTTCATCCCGCAGCGGCAGTTCGCCTGATCCGGCAATCTGATCTTCTCTGCTTCCGAACAAAAGAACGACCAGTATGCCGTCCGCATTTTTATGCAGATTCGCCCGGTCAATGGCGATACCGAACTCCATGAAAGACGGCTCCATGATATTGGCGAGGTGAGATTCGCTTTTTTCCCAGGCCTCGCAAATATGTTCGCTGTCCGTATAGCCTATTGCCAGATTCTCGCCTGTCGTTTCATAGTAGTATCCCGCCTCTTCGACAAAATCCCACGGATTCTTTCCGGTGACGGGATTGCTGTGTGCCCAGTAACTGTTTTTTTTCATGTCATCAAGCTTGCTTTGGGCGGCGATGTTGAGTTCGTCATTCATCACCAGTTCATTTTTCCGGTATTGAAGACGGATCTCATTCGTACAGCGAATAATATTATCAACCGTGAGCTCCCCTGCACTGGCAGCCTGGTGAATGAAAAAGGACTGTCCCACGACAAACACCAGCAAAACAAAAATTGCCGCCCCATGGTGGTGCGACAATTGCTTCGGGGGGAGCAACGTTCCATTATTTGACCTGTTTTTTTGGGGATTGAGCGGGGGGTTCATTTTTTTCGTACGGGGGACGCCTTTAATTTTTTATCTCTTTTCTTTTTTTTCCAGAAAAGTAAAAGGACCAGAAGAAGATCTGTCATAAAGAGGATGAGCGTCAGCCACGGGTAGAATGCATATCGTCCGGCTACAGCTTTTTGTTCTGCGAGCTGCTTTTCAAGATCTCCGATTTTGCGGAGATACTCTTCGGAGTGATCGCGGGTCTCCATCACTCCCAGAACCTCTCCTTCCGGAGCTGAAGGATTTACATTTTCTTCCTCCGGATTCAGATTTTCACTTCCCCCATTTTCCTGTCCGGCTTCGGACGGGATCGCCGGAGAAGACGGCTCCGACGTTGATGGCGTTTCCGTTTCCACTGCCGCTGGAGTTTCTGCCGGAGATGGCGCCTGAGTTTCCGGAATTTCGACAGGTGTTGCGCTTGAATCCGAAGGAGCGGCAGCTCCGCCTGAAACGCTGCCGGAGCTCCCTCCGGCTCCTCCCGAGGAAGCCAGTTCATCTGAAAGAGGACATTCTGATGTCGTGTTTGCCGCCAATCCATTACAGAGACCAAAATTGATTCCGGGGTTTGAATCGTCGAAGGACTCTTCCCCGAAACTCTCAGGCACCGATCCGTCCGAAGACGCGGGCAACTGGATTGCAGATGCGCCGGATACCCAGCTGATGCTGATTGTGAGGGCCGTCATGACCCCCGTCAGAATTTGTTTTTTCATTTTTTGGTTTTTGTTTTTCTCTTTTTTATATTTCCGATGCGAGCTGCACAATTTCTGTGGCTTTGTTTTTGAAAGATTGACTGTTCGCCACACTGTTCGCCTCCTGCGCTTTACTGATCGTCAGAGCTTTCCACTCCTGCGCGCGGGTGAGGAGATTATGAATTTTTGCCACTTTTCCGTTGATGAGAAAATTGTAAGCTCTGGCTATTTTTGCGCGCGCCACAATTCCACGATCAATCGGAGTATTTCTATAGGTCTGCTGGGTTATGCTCACCAGTTTGTCCGCAATATTCTTTGCTGTCACCAGATTTGAATCGAGGTTTGCCTCAAGCTGATCCTGATAGTCCTGCGCGAACTGTGTAAGAAACGTATTGTCAGTCCGGTTCACGATGAGCTTGATTTTGAAAATTACATCCGCCACTTCCCCCCTGTTGATCATAGTGCTCGGATAAAGATTGCCGTCGCGATCCGCGCGAAGCAGACCAGCCTTGCCGGCATAGTTCAGATAGGGCGCGAACCACGCGTGCGCGGGAACGTCGGCATAGAGCTGGTCTTCTCCCCAGTTGTTCACCTGAAAACTGTTCGCGAGAAGAACCATTTTTGCGAATTCCGCGCGCGTTACTGTCCGGACAGGATAAAATTTATTATCCGGAGAACTTTGAATTATTCCTTCGTTCAGAGCCGCCACAATTGACGGCGCATAGGAGTCCGAAGAAAGTACATCGTCGAATCCGGTGGAGCCCGATACGGGGGGTGTCGCGATATTGTGGGTATCAACGACAATTTCCACAGCCTGGGCGCGTGTGAGCGCCTGTCCCTGTTCAAAATTATTGCCACTCAATGCTCCCATGTATCCGGAGTCTGTCACAAAATCTATCGGCACAAGGAGAGGATTTGAAACGAGGATGTCATCAAACGAGGAGGCTGCCGCCGTACAGGCCAGCGCCAGACTGAGAAACGCAATGATGACTGTTTTTTTTCTCATTGTAATGAGGTTATCAGAGCACCGAGCTAATAAGAATCCACCGGGACACGGTTGAATCGTATACGAGAATGACTGTACCGGTGCCGACTGTTGCAACGGCCGCGCCCGTGTTGGTGATGATGCGGTTGGCGGCCGTAGAAGAGCCAGCCTGGTTCGATATCGTCATGATATTGCCGGTGGAGTTGTAAAGAATTATCACCCTTCCGTTCTGGCCGCCTGTAATTCCGGTGACGCTGAAAGCTGCAGTCGGCCCCGTGATTCTTATAAAACTGAAACTACCCACATTGACGTTGCTGTTGTTCCCGTTGCCGAGTGAAACGCCGGTCTGCCGCAGAGCCAGATCTCCGTTTACGTCCAGGCGGGCGTTGGCGGTTGTCGTCCCCAGCGCCGTGTTTCCCGTAACCGAAACGTTTCCTCCGACGGTCAGTCCATCGGTAATGCTGAGATCGTCAGAAAGATTGAACCGGAGGTTGCCGTTGTCCCACTGGAGGGTTTCAGCAAGGGTACCCCCGAACTGGAGCGTGACGTTGCCGCCCGTGTTGTCCGTATCGAGAGTGAAGCTGTTTGATGTTGTGCCGGTGATTGCTCCCGACGATCCCAGTTCAAGCCAGACTGCGGCGCCTGCCGTACT
>DATDOI010000052.1:0-3969 GCA_035293325.1 Candidatus Altimarinota bacterium | reverse complement strand
GACCGTCCTCGTAATGGTCGGGAGAAGAACACCTCCGAAATACTGCTCAGGCGGTTGGCTCGGATCGCTTGCGTGCGGAATCACGAGGCTGCCGCTATCTCCCGGTATAATTGGCGGTCTTGTCTGGGCGAAGCTCAACTGTGTCCCAAGGAGGATTAGTACGAATGCCGCCATAATGACCGGAACGATTTTTTTCATTGCTAGAGCGTAAAAAAGTTCGGATTGATGGTGTAGAGGATTACGGCCGACAGGAAAAGCAATACCAGCCCGCCTATGGACTGGATAATTTTCTGTTTTGCTTCGTCAATTTTTCCGGTGTTGTCACCGGCTGTCGCAATTTCCACCCCTCCCCAGATAAGATACAGCACGGTTACCACTCCGATGACTCCGGCGGCCCAGCGGTAAATGGTTCCGATATACGAGAAAAGGAGAGCTGTTCCCGACTTTGCTACAAAAACCTGCACTTTCTGACAGGTTACACCGCCGGCTGTATTGGGCGAGCAGCTAGATTCGTACGTGCTCGTACAGCTTGTAATTTTTTGTTGGGTTTCGCTTCCTTCAATATCTTTTGTTGTTTCTTCGCACGTTGTTACTCGAAAACAGTCCATGACAGTTGAGTCACCCGGACCTGTATCCGCTGTGTCACCGGAGGCACCCCCAAATTGTTCTTCAATCATGGACACGATTACCCCTTCCTTTTTCGCTTCGTTGGGATCATTAAGAATCGAACATGTGTAATCCGCATACGCAAGAGGCGTAACTGCGAACAGCAGAGTGAAGGTACTTATGATTGTCAGTATTTTTTTAACCGCCTGTACCATATTCAAAGAAAATACTTTGTACAAAAGCTGTAATCCAGTATGCGGAAAGAGCTACAACGACGCCGATAATGGCGAACTTGATGATATCTTTGCCTCTTGTCAGCTGTGCTTCGCGTCCGCCGGACGTGAGAAGAATTATGCCTCCAATGACAATGGCCAGAAAGGCGAACGAACCAATTACGAGGGACAGGAAATTGACGAGGCGCGTAATGTAAAGACCGATGTTGGTTTTTCCTTCCAGATTTTGGCCTGGCGCCTTCAGCACGTTTCCCAGATTTACCGACTCCGTCGCCATTTTGGGAATTGCCTGCTGGCTTTCTTCCTCTGCAAAAGCCACCTGCGTTCCGATAAGCTGAAGACACACAAGCGCGCCCAGTAGCAGTGATGTTATTTTTTTACTCATGTTTGTTTCTTACTCTTACGATTATACCATTTTTGGAGAGGAGGATCATTATTGCGTTCCGGCAAGCTTTCTACTATTCTCTCCGTGCTCTGAAAGTTGATGAAAACGTGGGGCTTTAGCTCAGCTGGTAGAGCGCTTCCATGGCATGGAAGAGGCCAGGGGTTCGAATCCCCTAAGCTCCACCAAATTACGGTTCAAACTCCTGAGGAATGCACTGCATTGCGGCTTCTTCGGAGATGATGTCCGCATCCAGCATGTCGGTGACAGCTTTTTTCATTGTCTGCATGCCTTCTTTGAACCCGGTTTCAATCGCAGAATTGATCTGATGTGTCTTGGCTTTGCGGATCATGTTGGCGATACCGCTGTTGTTGATCATGATTTCCAGGGGAGCTACCCGCCCTTTGCCGTCTTTGGTCTTGATAAGATTCTGCCAGATGATGGCGCGAAGACTTTCCGAAAGCTGCGCGCGAATCTGGTTTTGCTGTTCAAACGGGAATGCGTCAATCATGCGGTCTACGGATTTTGCCGCTCCGCTGGTGTGCAGCGTGGCAAATACAAGGTGGCCCGTTTCAGCTGCGGTAATGGCAAGCGCAATCGTTTCAAGATCGCGCATTTCACCGACGAGAATGACATCCGGGTCTTCACGCAGAGCTGAACGCAGAGCTTTTTGAAAGCTCAGCGTGTGCGATTTTATTTCACGTTGTTCGATAATCGAACGCTTGTTTTCGTGAACAAACTCAATCGGATCTTCAATCGTGATAATGTGCTGCGCTTCGTTTGCGTTCACTTCGTTCAACATTGCCGCCAGAGTCGTGGATTTACCTGAACCCGTGGGGCCGGTAACGATCACGAGTCCGTTGTTGTATTGGGTGATCTGTTTGAGCGTTTCCGGCAGACCCAGTTCATCGATGCTGAAAACCTGCTCCGGAATCAGACGGAAAACTCCGCCCATACCTTTTCTCTGTACGAAAATATTGACCCTGAAGCGCGAAATGCTCGGAATATCGAGCGATAAATCGATTTCCAGATTTTTGGCGAAGTATTGCTTCTGTTCTTCGTTTAATACCTCCAGCAAATACTCCTCCGCCATTTTTTTGGTGAAGACCGGGTGTTCCTCAATGAGGATCAGATCCCCGTTGATGCGAAGCACCGGTTTGCTTCCGGTGGTGATGTAGATATCGGAGGCTTTATACTGGACCGCCGTCCGAAAAATTTTATCGATCTGCATAGGTTTTGGTTTTTATTTTTTTGTTTTTTGTTGCGTTTGTGCCTCTACAGTTCCAGATCCAGATCGTCGCCGCTTTCCGATTTTGGTATGGCGTTTTCGATGGCTCCCCATTCGCTGTCTTCAAGCTCCGGAACCATGAGTGTCACTCTGTCCCCCATCTCCGCGCGGAAGTATGTCACGGAAGCCAGGAGTACTTTGTAGGCTTTCCCGGCCGCGATAACCTTGTACTGGCCGTCGTCATAGGTGAGCGTTCCAACCAGACGTTTTCTTTCAACCGGACCGATCTGTTTATACACGAAAGATCCGTCATCCAGAATCGTAAGTTTCAGAATATCGCCGGGCACCAGTTTCGATTTGCTGGCATAGTTCGCCGGTACGGAATAGGTCTTTTTGTCCGGACCGATCATGTTTTGTCCATCAAATACGCCTTCGATGATCTGGCGTGAATCGGAACCGGTTTCAATCGAGCCGACCTTTGCCGCCATTGTGGCGTACTGGCTTTTGCCGCTTGCGGAAGAAAGGTCCGTCAAAATCTGTTTTGCGGAACGCAAACTTGCCTCGGCGCTGTCGAGCATCTCTTTCAAGAGGGCTATTTTGGAAGCTTGAGACATCTGTTTTGTTTTATTTTTATATTCCTTTTAATTATACGTTATTTTGGCCTTTTTTTCAATAACCTTTTGGCTATTCTGCCGTATTTTCGGTCTTAAGCGTGTTTTGCAGGATTGCCCTGCGGGTAATGCCCACATTTGAGAAGATTCTGAAGGTGAAAACGAAGGTGGCGGCCAGATAGAGCTCCAGACCCAGTTTATCCCCAAGAAGCGTGATGGCGATGGACAGAATTACGTTAAACAGAAGCCCCGTAATGAAGATAGCAGCGTTGAACTGATCTTTCGTCACTTCAGCCCTTATTGCCCCGAAAAGGGCATCAAGAATGCCCATAATGACGACGGCCGAGTACTTCGTGAGCTCCAGGGGGATTGGTAAATTGACCGCCAGACCCACTATTACGCCGATAAGGATGCCGATTATTGCCCAGATCATGCTTATTTGCGCTTAAAGATTACTTTTTCCGTATCGGTTCCGGATATCCTCAGGTCAATATATACCAGAGGATCGTTGTAGATGTCTAATTTCGCAAGGGCTTTCTTGAGTTTTTCGATCTGCCGGTTGAGATCCTTTTCCATGTCTATCATGACGGTGAAGTATTTTTCGGTGTAGAGATGGACTTCGCGTTCCCTGGGATAAAATTGCGCGTAAAGCACCTTCATCCCGAATTTTTCCTCGAAGAGATTGATGGCGTTCAGTATGTAGGTCAGCCTTTCGACACTCCGTTTCGGGTCCTGAAGGAACGTGCTGCGCACCGTCAGCGATTCACTCGTCTCTATTTTAATGTGGGGCAGATCGGGCTGATCAAGGTTTTCCTCAATCAGGAAGCCCTGACTGTCGACCAGAAATTTTTTCTGGATTCCGTCCACCATATTTTCAATGTTCGCGACGGTGGGAAATTTTCCGTATTC
>DATDOI010000051.1:0-3531 GCA_035293325.1 Candidatus Altimarinota bacterium | reverse complement strand
AGACAAGGTTGTCACAGCCGGGACCGTTATTGGTACTGTTTTCGATCTTAACGTGCCGGGAGAAAGAGATCATCTTCATTTGGGCATTTGCAAGGGGGCATATAAAACGAGCAAGAATACGGGTGGAACATGCAGCCCGCAAGGAGGAGCGCTGGATAAGAGCAGTTTTCCCGGAAATTACGTCAACCCATGGATCACGACAAACCCTGGACTCTATAAGTAAAAAATATGAAAAAAACACTTCTCACCATACTGTCATTTTTTCTCATTGCTGGATGCAGCAACGGCTCATTAGACGATAAGGAAGCGGAGACTGACCCGGCCATCGTGACATCTGAACCGGCAATAGAGCAGGATAAATTCACTATTGCCAGCCTTGGATTTGACGAAAAAAAGATAACAGCCGAATTAAGGGAAACTCTCGATATGGTGCAGGCAGCCTACGATAAGGGAGACCTGGAGTACATCGGTGAAGAAGATGTGGGTGCCGGAGTAAAGCGTTACAAGCTGGCCTTTAAGGATGAGGAGATAGGGCCAGGTATACTGATTTCTCTTTCTCCAGCAAATAATTTTCTTCCTTCAGATCAAGACTCTTATTCACGGAATGGGATAGCGCTGGAATTTGCGGGGCAATACATAGGGGAGGGGACTGCAAAATATGTTCATGTTGAGGCGGGAAAAATTAATAAAGAGGAATTGGAGAAAAAAATCCAGGATTCAAATGTAAAAAATAGTCTGATGAAAAGGCTTATCGTTCGACACAATGTCTCAGCGATTCCAGAACCCGATAAATTAAAGGAAGACAGCGAATGGTGCGACGCCCCGATGGGGGGAAGCATGCCGGGACCAAGTTCATCAGAGAATCTTACGGACCGTGAATTGGCTGAATTGCTCTACCCGCTGATTCAAAATTCAGAAGCGCTCTTTGGGTATGTGTTGTGTGATAAGAGAGATGAAAGTGGGGAAATAGTGTCATTCAATATCACATTCAATGTCATCGGTGAACTGCAAAAAAACCGTGAGGAGGCACTAGAAAATCTCAATCTGGTTGAAGAAATTTTAGACAGCATTAAAACACCCGAAGCGGAGGAAAAAAAGCAGGTAATTGAAAAAATGAAGCAATCAAAGTATCTGGCATATGTACCAGAAGCAAGCGCGACGAATTTGCCGATAATTTCGGCAACTGACTGTATCAACGTCCTTGTGGATCTGAGCGGTAATGAATGCGTCGAAATAAATGCTGTTGTTGATCTCAGGGAGAAAAACGACAAAGTGGTGGAGTTTGAGTTCCTATAGGGTTGATTGTTTGATAGATGCTACTTGCTCCGCTTCTCAAAGACACCGTCCCAATCCGGTGGCGGCGGAAAATCGCGGAAAACTTCGCACCGCTGGCGGTAAACTTTTGAAGGGCCATCCGTAGGGTAAAGTTTGAGGATCTCCTCGAACTTTACCAGCCCTTCGGCGAATTTACGGTCATGGTACAGCTGGATGCCTTCACCATAGACCTTCAGAAGGTTTGCGGCAGCAGGGGAAGTTTGACCTTTGTAACCAAGAATCTCATAAACTTTGATCGGCTGAGATTTACCGACAACTTTGATGATATCCAGCTCGCGACCCTCAAACTGCTCTTTGACGGTCTCCCATGTCGCCTCGCTCGCCATGGTGTGGGTTTCGTACTCTTTGTTCTGGCCTTCCAGCCTCGATCCAAGGTTCACAATGTCGCCCATCACGGTGTATTCCAGACGTTCGGATGATCCGACGTTACCGACGATCACCTCGCCGGAAGAGAGTCCGCACCGGAAATCTATAACCGGTTTCTTTTCACCTCCGGGCAGGGGAGCGTCAGTTTCCCATTTCTTTAAAAGTTCTGTGAGTTTTGCGCGCATTCCAAGAGCTGTGCGGCATGCGCGAGCGGCATGATCCGGCTGATCCAGCGGCGCGCCAAAGAATGCCATGACGGCATCCCCTTCGAACTTATCCACTGTGCCTCCTTCGGCCATTATCACGGAGGACATGGCAGAAAGATATTCGTTCAGGAGAGCGACAAGACTTTCCGGTTTGAGTTTTTCAGAGATGGTCGTGAAGTGGGCGATATCCGTGAAAAGAACCGTGACCGGTTTCCTTTCACCGCCAAGTTTGAGCTGTTCAGGATGTTTGAGAATCTGATCAACAATCTGTGGATTCACATATTTGGAAAATGCTCCTTTGAGGGCGAGCTTGTCTTTAAACTCCGTGACGTAGCGGTACATGTAGGTGGAGATGAACACCGCAACAAGAACCAGGTACGGATGGATGAGATCCAGAATAAGGCCGTTATCAAAAGCGGGCTGAGCCGCAAAAGTGTAGGCGACAGGTACAGCCGCAAGGTACAGCACGGACCAGCGGATTTTCGTGTACATGAAGAAAAAAGTCGAAGCGAACGCCAGGACGAAGATCAGCAGGATCTTTTCGGTGGTCGTCATGTTGCGCAGGAAGCGCTGCTCCAGGATAGTCTGTATGGCGTTCGCGTGGATCTCAACGCCGGGCATGGGGTGGAGATGGGACGTAGGGGTTATATATGAGTCTCTGAGAAATTGGGCAGTTGCACCAATGAGAACAATTTTATCCTTAAAATTTTGAGGATTGAATGAATGAAAATCTCCTTCATACGCATCAATAAAAGAGACTGTTGAATAACCGGAGACATCGAATCGCGTCGCGAAATTAATAAGCATTTGCCCTTCTTCAAGGGGAATGTTTTTTCCTGTATCCATAAGATAGTTATCGAGAGAAATGGAGGGATCAGTCCGTAAAGGAGGCAAATCTTGCGCCAGACGCGCGATAGCGAAAGAAAATGTTTCAAAAAAGGATTGTGCGGTGCGCTGAAAGACGATGGGGAAAATGCGTCGGGCAACTTTATCTGCATCTGCGGCGGCGTTCATTACGCCGAGTGTCACTACCGGATTTGAATGGAAAATATCGAGAGGAAGGCGGTCCAAATCGCCTTCGGAAGATTCATAAAAATTTTTCGGGGTAAGAGCCGGTGTATTTGCCCTAAAAGCAATAACGCTGGACACGGACTGAAGAGCATCTGCGAGTCTGAGGTCAGAATCTTGATCTTTGGCATCACGAAAGAAAAAATCCAGACCAATAACTTTCGGCTCGTATTTGGAAATATTTTCTACTACTCTTGCATATTTTTCCCGGTCCCAGAGTCTTTGATCTCCCAATCCTTGCACAGGGTCAATAGTAAGGTCATCAACGGCGACAATGATGATATCGTTCGATGGATCAACGCGCTTATAAAGGTTGTCCGCCAGTTGGAGCTGCCATTGCGAAAAAGAGCCGCTCAAAACAATCACGATAAAAACTGTCGTCGCTACCAGCGCAATAATCGCGCCCAAAATGAGTTTATTTTTTATGAAACCCATAAAAATGCTATAAATCCTTTTATTATAGCACTTTTTAGATCTTTTTTCACTGTATTATAGGGCAAAATCATGCCCTCCTGCGTCTGCGGGAAGCAATGGCAATAGCAGCTCCAACTGCGAT
>DATDOI010000050.1:0-9784 GCA_035293325.1 Candidatus Altimarinota bacterium | reverse complement strand
GCTCTGCAAATACTATGGAGAGCAGGCGCGTGTATGGCGTCAAAAATTTTGCGGATTACTCCCGGAAGTGAACCGAAGAAAACTCCATGAACGCAAAGGGTTCGGATCGATTTTTGAGTTTGCAAAAAAACTTGCAGGATTAAGCGAAGAACAGGTACGAAGAGTTTTGAATCTGGAGCGAAAATTCGAATCGACGCCGGTCCTGAAAAAAATGTTGGTGGACGGCGATGCAAGTGTGAACAAATTAGCGCGTATTGCCTCAATTGCCACTCCGGAAAATCAGGAGATTCTTGCAGAGCAGGTGAAACTTCTGTCTTCTCGTGCTTTGGAAACCTTGGCAAGGGATGAACGAACGGCAACCCTTAACGAGCAAATAGCAACAGCCGGCCCTCACAATCAAAATGGCTTTCAGAAGCCACATTTTGACAACAAATCTGTGCACGTGCACACGCAAATGCCACAATTAGATGACGATGTCAAAACACGCCTCAATGAGCTGCAAAATAAAGGCATCGACATTAATGAGCTGCTCCGAAAATTTTTGGATGCCCGCGAAGAAGAAATAGAAAACGAGAAACAGGAGCTTTCGGAAAAAGAACTCATGCGGGTAAACAAGACCATGGCTGACGGCAGCAAACCGACTCGCTACATTTCTGTCAAAATCAGAAATCTTATAAAAAAAGAACATGGAACAAAATGCGCTGTGCCAATCTGCCAAAAACCATCAGAACACAATCATCACACAAACCGCTTCTCACTGAGCAAAAATCACAACCCATTGTACATGGCTCCGCTCTGCAAAGAGCATCACGTTATCGCCCACTCTATTGACACCCAATATCACGAACAACGAAGGCCCGATTATTGATCCGAACGCCGCTCGCGGAAGCTGCCAACCCGGTCCCGGCAGTGCAACCTACCCGCCAAAAGCCGCCAGTTGATAGACGCCAAAAATCATCAGCAACCCATAGACGACGCTGCTCAGGATCAGCCTCTTGAGCATAGCTCTGAAGTCCGGCTTAAAAACAGCTTTGGGGCTGTATTCGCGCTGGAGCTGGTAAGCACCCAGTTCATAGGCGTAGGTCGCAATGATAACAATGCAAAGCCCAAGAATCGTTGCCTCGTTGGAGTAGTAATCAAGAAAAACGGAGCCCCCGGTTTGCATGCTCACAAATCCGCTGAGCAGATAACCCGCAACCAGAATCAACAGCAGGTGGATGGTCTGGTCAACGACAAAAAGCTGATAGTAGAGTTTCAGTTTCGGCTCAAGCGTGATTTTGGCCCAATCCACGGCAAAATGTGCCATTGCGAGGATGCCCGTGACAACAAGGATAACCTTATCCAGCCCGAATGGGGCCAGCAGGGCCAGCATAACAAACCAGTGTATTGCCGCGTGAATCGCAAGGCCGATGGTGCTTTTGTGCTTCCATCGCACGAGAGATTCCGGCTGGAGCAGGAAATCGGCAACCAGATGGGCCAGCAACAGATAAAGAGTCGAGAGAAACATACAAAACGAACAAAGAAAATTCTACGCGGGACCGTGTGCACAGCGGATAAAACTACTCATTTTCTTCACGGAGGTTCAACTTCAGCCTGGTCAGAAACTCACTGCTGACGAGGTGTGCCATGTTCGGATTGGAGCTGACAAGCTGGATAAAATCCTCTTTTTGAAGTTTAAAAACCTCACTTTCCTCCATTGTCTGAGTGGTCGCATTCCGGGGTTTATCCGAAATGAGAGCCATTTCACCGAAAAAATCGTTGTCGCCGAGCATGGCAACGCCCTTTTCTTCCCCTCCGTCCTTTGCCTCGTGAAAAACCTTCACCATGCCTCGCTTAACGATATAAAAGGCATCCCCAGGTTCGCCCTCCTTGAAAACCACATAATTTTTGGGGAAATACTCAAGAGTTATGCGCTTGATAATCTCTTTGTGATCCTCCTCATTGAGCTCCTGCATGAGCGGAATCTGCTTCAGAATGCGCAGAATGGTTGAAATGTCCTCATTGTTGATAGCCATGGTGATTTTGTAAGGATTTTTACTACTCTATCGATACATTATACATCACCTTTGGTTTGTTGACAAAATGTGACAAAATGATACAATATACTGATTTCCTGAAATAAACAGAAAAATATGTTCAGTTACTGGCAGCACAACAAAAATGTCATTCTCGCAGCGGTGGCACTGTTTATCGTATCGCTCACCGCCCTCCTGTTTTTCCTTTCGGAAGACACGGCAAACCATGGAGAGCTGAAAGCGGATGTCGTGGACTCACTGACTCTCAAATCTGAAATGGAGGAAGAGAAGAGCTACCGTGACGAGATAGGTGAGCAGGAAGGGCCGTTCATCGTGGTTAAACCGGACGGATTGATAGACTTCATGAGCTGGGAATATGAGACAATGACGGGCTACGCGAAAGATGACGTCAAAGAAGAACTTTTCTTCTCGTTCATTCACCCTGAAGATCTTCCCAAGATCATCTCGGCATTCGGGAAAGTGATCGCCAACGGTACGCCCATGATGATGATCGGTCCGTACCGCATGAGAAATTCAAACGGAGAATACCATTTCCACATCGCTTCGGTGTACCCCGTCATGAAGCATGATAAAGTCGAAAAAATAGCGTTTGTGTGTCGCGACATTACGGCGGAACTTGAGGAGACGGAAAAAAATGAACAACAGGAGGCCGCCGAAGAAGAGGAGAATAAAGTATCCCACGGCAAAAAGATCCGCGACGAAAAAGAGAATGACGATAAAAAACTGGTGGTGGAAAAACTCGCGCAGCTTATTGATCTTCCGTAGCTGACGTTTCAACTTCGCTCTCGATGGAAACCTTTGCGGGTTCATGGCTTTCGCCCTGCCAGTTAACTTTTCCTCCGCGGGCGTTTATGTACTCCTGGCCGGTGAGCTCCAGAAAGGTGAAAGTCCAGACGGTTGAGGCAAAAACATGAATCGTGCCGCTCAAATATGAAGCAATATAGAGAAGTATGAGGCCGATAAGACCACCCACGACAAGGGCAAGCGTTGGAAGTGCGGCTGATGCGATACCGTAAATAACGGCCGTGACGACAATGGGAATAAGGAGGACAAACACAATCTGAATGATGATCCGCAAACTTATGATGATCATGAGGATAGACAGGAGTATCGTCTCTTCCAGGTGGGTCACAACAAGCACCGAACTTTTGGCAATGGACTCAATCACTTTCCGGTCATCAATGACGATGAAAAACTCGGTATAGGTAAAAATAATGGTCAGGATGACCCCCACGATCATGCAGATGATGAAGATCGGCGCGAACGTATTGAGGGCCGCCCAGCCAAGATTACGGGCAACAAACGCCGCCCACGTCAGAAAAGAAACAAGACTGAACGTCCTGATGATCCAGGAGTACTCAAAAAGCGGAAGAAAGCTTAAAAAACCGTGGCGGATGCCGTCGCGCGTGCGTACATCCTGGCCGTTGCGGCGGCGTGCAACCAGCTGAATGATGGCGCCTTCACAGAAAGAGGGGATGAAAATGTAAAGAATCCCGATAATGACGGCGGCAATAATGAGCGGAAGCGTCGTCGAAAAATTATCCCGGATAACCGAGAGTACATTTGTAACGACAAGAGTTGTAAAACTCTGCTCCCAGTTTTCAAAAAGAGGAGAACTTCGAAAGGCAAAATACTGGTACACCAGGTAGAGCATTCCGGTGAGCGTCGTCAGGAGAGATGGGACAAAGGCGTACCAGATGATCATCTTTTTATTTCTCTGGGTAAACTCCCACGCCTCCCGTATGATTTCTCGCGACTTGAGCGGCATTACGGCCTAGAATAAAAGGTCTTCCAGCATCATAATCAATTCATAATACCTTGCCAAGCCACAAATTGTTTGGTAAGTTATTTTCCGCCAAGCGCGGAGTGAGCAAAGCGAACGAAGTGCTAAAAAATTACCGTTTGCAAAGCAAACACCACTAAATTCTCCCGACATGCAAAGAACAGCGAAAAAGAAGATCATCACCAAATATGCCGTCCACCCGAAGGATACAGGTTCCCCGCAGGTTCAGATTGCCATACTGACGGAACGAATCAATCAGCTTTCAGAACATCTGGAAGAGCATCCCAAGGATAATCACTCACGCAGAGGTTTGCTCATGATGGTGGGGCAGAGGCGCAAGCTCCTGAACTACCTGAGGCTGAACGAAAAAGAATCGTACGAGGAGCTCCTCTCCAAATTGCAGCTCCGTAAATAAGCTCTTTAATATATACCTCTCGGGCGAGAGTGTCCGCGGGCAACAAGTAACAGGTTTGAGGAAGCACGAAGCGACCTAAAGGGAGCGAAGTGCTAAGAAAATGAGACTGTTCGCAAAGCGAACACCATATTCTGCTTCGTTTCTTCAAACTTGTCACTTGGGCCGTAACGGCCTCTACAAAGAGGGGGCTAACCCCTTTTACAACATGGCAGAAAAATCGTTTACTATGAATCTCGCCGGTCGCGAGCTGAAAATCGAAACCGGTCTTTTGGCGAATCAATCGCATGGCTCAGTTGTTGTTTCTCTTGGTGACACCGTTGTTTTTGGATCCGCAACGATGGGGGATGTGCGCCCGGGGACAGATTTTTTCCCGATGATGGTGGATTATGAAGAGAAGTATTACGCTGCCGGAAAAATTAAAGGCAGCCGTTTTGTGAAACGCGAAGGAAGGCCATCAGAGAAAGCAGTATTGAACTCACGCCTGATAGATCGTCCCATTCGTCCGCTTTTCCCGAAAGGAATGGTGAACGACGTTCAGTTGATATGTTCCGTTTTGTCGGCAGATATGGAGGTAGCTCCCGGGACAACGGCTCTTATTGCTGCGTCAGCGGCACTTTCCATTTCCGGCATGCCGTTTGAAGGTCCGGTTGGTGCAGTGCGCGTAGGGCTTGTGGATGGCCAGATTATCATCAACCCGACCTACGAGCAGGTTGCAAAAGGCAAACTGGATCTGGTGGTTGCCGGAACCATAGATGCCATCACCATGGTTGAAGCTGCGGCCAATGAGGTGACGGAAGATGAACTGCTCAAGGCGCTTGAAATGGCGCACGCAGAGATCAAAAAAATATGCGAACTGCAGCTGAAATTTAAGGAAGCAAACAAGAAAGCTGATCAGGTGCCGACGATTGTGAAGGATAATGAAGGGGCTATGAATGTTGCCAGGGAGTATCTCACGAAAGAGATGATGGACGCGGTAACGGGGACGACAAAAGGAGCAGTAAAGGAAAAAATTCACAACATTGAAGATCAGCTCATCGAAAAATATAAAGAGAAGATTGAAGCGGAAGAGTTTAGCGCCGGCGACCTGAAGGGGGCAATTTTGCATCTGCTGGAGCAGAACATGCGCGAAAACATTCTTGTGAACGAAAAACGTATCGATGGGAGAAAAATTGACGAGATCCGCCCGATCAGCTGCACGGTCGGTCTGCTTCCGAGGCCGCACGGTTCAGCGCTTTTCCAGCGCGGTGAAACCCAGTCTCTCTCCATAACCACGCTTGGTTCTCCGGGCGCTGCCCAGATTGTGGACACAATGGATGAGGACATAGTGAAGCGGTACATGCATCACTACAACTTCCCGCCGTTTTCAGTCGGCGAAGTTAAGCCCCTGCGTGGACCTTCCCGACGTGATATCGGACATGGTGATCTTGCTGAGCGAGCACTGATTCCGGTTCTCCCTCCAAAGGAAGAGTTTCCGTATACCATGTGGGTTGTTTCGGAAATCATGAGCTGTAACGGTTCCAGTTCCATGGCTTCGGTCTGCGGTTCCTCGCTTTCGCTCATGCATGCGGGCGTACCGATCAGGAAACCTGTTGCCGGTATCGCGATGGGCCTCATTTCCCGCGACAAAGATATCCGCAAAGGGTACAAAATCCTCACGGACATCCAGGGCATGGAAGATTTTGCCGGTGATATGGATTTCAAGGTTGCCGGAACGAAGGACGGCATCAACGCCATCCAGATGGACATTAAAGTTGATGGTCTTTCCATAGAGGTGATGAAAGAGGCTCTGATGCGCGCCAAGGTTGCCCGCGAACAGATTCTGTATGAGATGATCCAGACCATTCCGGAACCGAACAAGGAACTCTCCAAATACGCTCCGATGATCATGTTCATGAAGATCGATCCGGAACTGATCAAGGTGGTAATCGGTAAGGGCGGAGAGACAATCCAGAAGATTACAGCCGAATGTGATGTTGAAATGGATATTGAGCAGGATGGCCTCGTAACGATCACGGCAAAGGACCAGCCATCCGGTCAGAAGGCCATAGACTGGGTAAAACGGCTCACCTACATGCCTCAGGTTGGCGACGTATTTGAAGGAAAAGTTGTAAAGATCATGGAGTTCGGAGCGTTCGTTGAAATAGTTCCGGGCAAGGATGGTCTCGTTCACATTTCACAGCTCGCAAACACGCGCGTTAACAAAGTGGAAGACGTGGTTGCCGTGGGCGACACGCTCCAGGTGAAACTGATGGAAATAGACGCGCAGGGGAGATTCAATCTGTCCCATAAAGCCATGCTTACACCGGGCCAGGAGCCGCAGGTGAATAAGGCGAAATAGAGCTACGTTCCCATCGAACTCATAATCGATCTTTCGATGGTGGTGAGGAAATAGTCGCCTCCCCCTCCGATATCGAGAATGAAGGATTCGATCTGCTTATCGAAACCGGTGACAATCGACACGCCGGTGAACAGAAGGATAACCCCCAGTCCGCGCTTAAACCAGCCGGTTGGATTCGCGGCAAATTTAAGGTGAACAACAATCGCTCTGCCGCCGTAGCCGACCAGAAGAAGCATCGCCAGAAGCCCCAGGCAATAGATGAAAAGAGCAAACATTCCGGTCCAGAAATCTGCGGGAATAACAGTACCAAGAATATAGAAATAGGTGGGAGAACAGGTTGAGAAGACGGGCCCGAGCGCCGCGCCAAGCAATAGCGCTCCGGTAAAGCCGTCGTTTTTTTTTGCTTTTTCCAGAAGTTTTTCACTCTTGTACAGTCCCAGCTTTACCTGGAGCCAGTCCCATCCCTCCGGAAAAACCATGGTCAGAGCAAGAAAAAAAATCAGCAGTCCGCCGAAAGTTTTGAGTGTCGCTTCGCTGATGGGCAGTAAGTCTGTCCCAACCTTTAAAAGCAGCGTAAAGATAAAAACCGACAGCGCCAGTGAAAGGGCGGTGATGAGGGGTAAAATCGTTCGTTTGCCCGCTATCGAGCCGCCGAGAATCACCGGCAGAAGCGTAACGGAACAGGGGGCTAAAATGGTCAGCATCCCGGCAAGGAAAGCTGGAATCAGGATCTGCAAAGAGGAGAAAAGGTTTTAGAGGGACTCTTCTATCGCTGCCTTAAGTTTGTCGAGCGAGGGATTGAGAAAAGTCTCCACCCTTGCGCCTTCCGCATCAAGAACGATAAGCGTTGTCTGAACCTTTACATCGTACTCATCTTTGAGATCCGTTTCAGTGTCATAGTTAATTTGCAAAATATGGCTTCCCATCGGGAAATTTGCGAGGTCTGCCGTTATTGCCTTTTCAAGAGCGCGACATTCCGGACACCACTGGGCATGGAAGAAGAGAACAACAGGTTTTTTGCCCACCAAAGATGCAAAAAGATCAGCTGAATACTTTTCATAAATGGCAGAATCAGACGGCAATGTTGTCGAACTCTCCATTGTACCCGGCTCATTCATCTCCGTTTGCTGCGTCGGGGCGAGGATCTCGATGGTTGCTTTCGTCGAACGCGAGGCCTGCTGGGTAGATTCCGGCACCGGTTGTTCCACCTTCATAAGCTGCAGCGTCTCACAGCCGGAAAGAACAAGCGAAGTAACGGCAATCATCGACAAAAAAGGAACAATTTTACGCATAATAAAACAAAGTAATTGTGTAATATATTCCATCCTATCGTAGCGGAATAACGTGTAAAAAAAAAGATGATAACCTTTTGTCGGGGGTAGCATAATTGAACGATCCGTCAGAAAATGGTATCATGAAATGAATTTCTAATTTTACGATAATGGGAGAAGCGAGAGAATACGGCAGGGGCAACCTTCCCGCACCCTTAAAAACCAAATATCTTTCTTCCTACGAAACAGGCAGGGACGGTGAAATTGCAGAGGTGAAGAGGCCGATATTTGAATATCCTGACAGGATTTTTTTGGGCGTTAGCGGTGAGGCATCGCAGCTTGGCCTGAAAAAGCCACAATTCTTCATGGAAATTCCGGACCAGTATATACAGCAGATTGTGGATATTACTGCGGGCATCAGAGAGGATTTGATAGATAAGACGGTGAGCAGCAGGCCGATGCCCAGGAAAACAGATGTCAGTGTGGAAGAGGAAACGATCATTGCGATACTTGTTATGAAGCCAAAGGTATCGGAGGCAATAAGGAATCTCCGCGAACTGGACGATTTTCTTGCCAAACATAAGGAGAGCATGCAGGAACTGGACGATAACAAGCGAAGTAAAGACTATCTGAGGATGCCGACGCTGGAAGATATTGAAGTGACGATTGGAAATAATCAGAGAGGAATGACACCGGAAAAAGTTCATGCGGCGGCGAGCAAGGTTGTCGACAAAGGGGCGATAGTAACGATAGAGGAGAGTGATTACGAAGGGGCGGTTGAGGCGCGCAAAAAAATGCTCAAAGCCATAGAGTGGATGGAGAAATGCGCAAAAGAAAAAATAGATATTCTGGAGTTGCTCGAGTATCTGAGGCAATGTTTTCTGAAGGGGAAGTATCCGGACGTAGAGAAACCACCGACATTTGCAGGTATTGCAAGGCTGTCAAACCTTCGGGATTAGATGTTTTTTGGATTGAGAGTACTATCTAAGGCGTTACCTAAACAAATTTTTCCATGAAAAATATACATGAACTTCTCGACCTTTCAGGCCAGACGGCCATTGTAACGGGCGGGTCCAGGGGTATCGGTTTTGGGATTGCCTACAGACTGGCTGAAGCGGGCGCGAACGTTGTGATCTCCGCCCTGAAAGAGGATGAATTGGCAAAGGCTGCGCAGGAGCTCACCGACAAAGGCTGGAAAGCAAAAGGGGTTCATGCAGATGTTTCCAAAGAGGAGGATGTCAAAAACATGGTGAAATTTGCGGTGGAGAGTTATGGTTCCGTGAATATTCTCGTCAATAATGCCGGTATATTTCCTTCCGTTCCCATCGCGGAAATGAGCAAGGAAGATTTTGAAAAAGTTATTGCCGTGAACCTTGGAGGAGTATTCCTCTGCACGAAATACGCCAGTGAACAGATGAAAAAACAGGGGAATGGCGGGAAGATTATTAATGTTTCATCGATTGATGCACTCCATCCATCGGCTATCGGGTTGGCCCATTATGATGCATCCAAGCACGGCGTCTGGGGGTTTACCAAAAACAGCGCGCTTGAATTGGCATCACACAAAATATGGGTCAATGCCATCGCGCCGGGTGCCATAGCAACACCGGGAGTTGCGGAAATGCAAAAAGCAACTGCCGGCAAACCTGTGGATATGACAAAGGTTCTTGAAGCATTCCTGAACAAAATCCCGATGCACCGTATGGGCGAACCGGATGATATTGGCAAAGTTGCGCTTTTTCTCGCTTCAGATATGTCTTCCTACATGACAGGCGAGCAGATTGTCGTTGATGGAGGCGTACTGTTGTCCTGAATTTTTGGCAGACCGGTTATCCTTGGCGTCTTTATCTGAGCCACGGTAATTTTTTCACCAGCCCGGTTTTTGACCACCATGTACCGAGTCCCCACATATCACCGGCGCTGGAAAAAGTGAGTCCAATG
>DATDOI010000049.1:0-5916 GCA_035293325.1 Candidatus Altimarinota bacterium | reverse complement strand
CACCCGCCGTTGCCGTCGCTCACGGTCTGACGCCGGAAAGGTACGAAATGCAATGGGATGAGATTGATGAGCTGAACAAAGAGTTCGAAAAAGAGTCAAAAAAAGGAAAGCCTTCTTTTACGATTTTGAAGGGCTCCGAGTGTGACATCAAGCCGGACGGTTCACTGGATCTTCCGGACAGAATTTTAAAAAAGCTTGATGTCGTTGTTGCGTCGGTTCACTCACGCTTCAATATTTCTGAAAAAGAACAAACGGAACGAATATTGAAAGCGCTGAGAAGCGGTTTCGTAACAATCCTGGGCCACCCGAGCGGACGCCTGATTAATGAACGTGAACCTTATGCGGTGGACATGGAACGGGTTATAGATGCCTGCATTAAAGAAGGAGTTACGATCGAGATTAACAGCCAACCTTCGCGACTGGATCTTTTTGATTATTACTGCAAACTTGCGGGCGATAAGGGAGCAATGTTTTCCATTGATTCAGACTCTCACGCCATCAACCAGAGAGATTTTTTGCAGTTTGGCATTGCCGTTGCAAAACGCGGTTGGGTTGAAAAAAAGAGCGTGATAAATACGTTGCCGCTCAAAGAGCTTCAAAAGTTCATAAAAAAAGGGCGGGCTTAATGCTCTAGACCAGCATTTTCCGCACAACTTCGATATCCTCTTCGTGCGTTATCCCGTCTTTTTCCGGCGTTTCCAGAATCATGGGAATAGATTTTTCTGAAGCGAATTTTGCAATCGTCGCCAAACCATCTCCCTTGATGAATCCATGGCCAATGTTGGCGTGGCGATCAACTCTTGTACCGAGTTCCTTTTTGGAATCGTTGAAATGGAAACAGGAAAGCGTACCCAGGCCGATCAGTTCATCGTACTCCTTCAGCGTTTTTTTGACGCCTCCTTCGGTTGAAATATCGTATCCGGCAGCCCAGATGTGGGCGGTATCCATGCATGAGCGAAGCCTTGGACTGAACCCCTTCAATCCCTGCCAGACCTTTCCCAGCTCTTCAAGCTGGAAACCGATCTCGGTCCCCTGCCCGGCGGTGTTTTCCAGAATGTACTGAAGGTTTGTGCGCTTTGTCTGCTCAATCACCTGCTTTGCATTTTCAATGACATTGTTTATCGCCGCATCTCTCTCCCCATCCAGAGATTTTCCGATATGAACGACTATTCCCTGGCCGCCCAGGAGATGCAATCGCTCAAAATCCGTCTTTATATCCGTAAGCGCCCATGGAATCTGGCTCATCGGTTTTCCAAAGTTCAGAAGATATGAGCTGTGCGCGATTGCGTATTTGATCTGATATTTTTCGCAATACTCCCTGAACTTCAGCGCATCGTTCCCGTCAATCGGCTTAATGGCTCTGCTGCGGGGAGACTTTGTAAAAAACTGCAACGCGTTGCAGCCGAGCTCTTCTCCGGTTTTGCGGGCCGCTTCAGAGAAGCCTTCCGCAATGGACATGTGCGTACCAAGAATAATCATGGCCCGATTGTATCAGAGGACCATTATTATTGACAAAGTCTTAATAAATGTTATATATAAGTCCTTATTTTATCATTTTTCACCTGCATATGTCTTCTGAAAACATGGATCCGAACAAACGATGCCTGGATGCAACAGAATACCAGACCTTCTTAACGGACATGGGTCTGTCACCGCAAGAACTCGAGAGTCTCGATCCAAAAATTGTGCGCGAAAGAGTCAAAAAACTTGGCATCAGTTTTGATCCCGACTATAAGCTGGGTCAATAATCGTTGCGTGCTTTAAATTAAAGCGCCGTTCAGGTACACTGATGGCGCTTTTTTGTTAGCCGCTCAACCCATATGAAAGTAGCTCTGGTCCACGATTTTCTGGTAAAAATGGGCGGCGCGGAACGGGTACTGAAAGTTTTCGCCGACCTTTATCCTCACGCCCCGATCTACACGCTTCTTTATGATGAAGAGGTGTGCGGCGAAACGTTCCCGAAAGAACGTGTGAGGACATCGTTTCTCCAGAAGGCTCCCGAATTTTTGCGAAAAAAACAGCGCTATCTTTTCCCTCTCATGCCGCGCGCGATAGAGTCATTGGACCTGAGCGGTTTTGATCTTGTTATTAGCTCCAGTAATGCGTACGCCCATGGAGTTCTTACGGGTTCGCACGCAACACACATTTGCTACTGCCATTCGCCGATGCGGTATGCCTGGGACTATGCTCACGAATACCTCGATGAACAAAAAATCGGGCCCGTCATGAGATTCATAACCGAACGCCTCATAAAAAATGTGCGCTTCTGGGATCAGGTTGCTGCCGACCGTCCGGATCTTTATGTTGCCAACTCTCTTCACGTCAAAAACCGGATCAAAAAATATTACCGTCAGGATGCGAATGTGCTGTATCCGCCGGTTGATGTGGAAAGATTCAATGTCACAAAAGCGCGTGATGATTTTTTCCTTATCGTTTCGGCCTTAACGCCATTTAAGAAAATAGACATGGCGATTCAGCTTTTTAATAAAATAGGGAAAAAACTCTATATCATCGGCTCAGGTTCGCAGATGGATTACCTCAAAAGTATTGCCGGTCCGACCGTCAGTATTATCGGCCCGCGCGAGGACAAGATCGTGACGGAATATCTGCAAAATTGTCGTGCCTACATTATGCCGGGTGAGGAAGATTTCGGAATTGCCCCGGTTGAAGCAATGGCCTGTGGAAAGCCTGTTCTGGCATACGGACAGGGCGGGGTTCTGGAAACGGTCATTCCCGGAGAAACGGGAGAACTTTTTTATGAACCGACGCTCGAATCCATGGAAGATGCTTTAGGCCGGCTCATTGTGAATGAACCGACCTACGATCCGGCGCGTATCCGTAAAAATGCGGAGAGGTTTACGGAAAAAATTTTCCTGAAGGAGTTTCAGAAGACAGTGAAAGAGTTTCGAAGTTCCCATCTGTTGGAGGACTGATTTTTGGCTTACACATAAGGTCATTGCTTCGAATAACCCCATTTGCTACAATGGGCTCCCGCTTGTGACGTTTTGCAACTCTTCCATGTCCTTCTACCGCAAATACCGGCCGCAGACATTCTCCAATCTGGTGGGACAACCCCATGTAAGCCAGACGATTTCGAATGCGCTGAAACTTGATCGCGTGAGCCATGCCTACCTTTTCACCGGCCCTCGCGGAACGGGAAAAACCTCGACGGCAAGGCTACTGGCTAAATCCATCAACTGCCTGAATGTGAAAGATGCGGAACCGTGTAATTCGTGCGAGATCTGCCAGGATATTATGGACGGACGGCTCATCGATATCATAGAAATTGACGCCGCATCCAATCGCGGCATTGATGAGATGCGCGATCTGCGCGAAAAAATCAATTTTTCGCCGACCCGCGCAAGATCCAAAGTGTATATCATAGATGAGGTCCACATGCTCACCAAAGAGGCGTTCAACGCACTCCTGAAGACGCTGGAAGAACCTCCTGCCCATGTGTATTTCATTCTCGCCACCACAGAGGTTCAAAAAATCCCTGAAACGATTTTAAGCCGTTGCCAGCGTTTTGATTTTAAACGCATTGATGAAAAAGTTCTGATTGATCGTCTGAAATTCATAGCTGCCGAGGAAAAAATCGAAGCTGATGAAAAAGCCCTGGAAATGATTGCTCATCATGCAGAAGGCGGCCTTCGCGACGCGATCAGTCTCTTTGAACAGCTCACCATTGACGGAAAATTAATCTATGATCACGTCTGTTCCGTGCTCGGGATAAGCGGTTTCGCAAGCATCGAAAAACTGTTCGGATTCCTTCAGACGAATGAAGTGAAGGCTGCGCTGGATGAGGTGCACGAACTGTATATGGACGGCTTTGATTTGAACCATTTTACCAAGCGGTTTCTGGAATTCCTGCGAAAAAAAATGCTCGCAGCCGTGAATGGAAACGATGGTGCTGAAACGGCAAAAATTTTATCCTGGATCAACCATTTCCAGGAGGCATACGACCAGTCACGTTATGCAACAATCCCCCAACTGCCGCTGGAGGTTGCGATTGTAAAAAGCACCGGGACGCTGGAAAAAGACGGACAAACGGTTCATGAAGAAATGAAAGAAAATGTGACGGACCACAGATTGCCGCGGGACCATAAAGGGCTTGCCGCTCAGCCTCAACCTCCACAGGTACAGGTAGAAAAGCCATTACAGAATGAGACGGCAGCACCCGAGACCGCTCAAAAAAAAAGCCCGCAGACTGAGCTGACTTCTGACACAATACAGTCTCACTGGGGACGGGTCATCGAGCATATAAAAAATCCCGCCGTGAAGCGTTCATTCCAGGCAACGACGCTCCTGAAAGTATCCGGACATGATCTGACGCTCTCCTTCCCGAGCCATTTTCACATGGAGAAACTTATGCAGCCATCATTTCGCGTAGAAGTGGAAGAAGCCTTTCAACAGGTTTTCAGCCAGAGCGTAAAAATTCTTGGTGAGGTTCGCAAAGTTGCGGCAGAAGTGAACGAGGCGGGAAAAGAGCTGGAAGACACGATGAAAGACATATTCCAGGGAGAGATGGTTTAACCAGCCATTTTCAGGAACTCTTTTTCGTCGAGAACGCGCACGCCGAGCTTTTTCGCCTTGTCGTATTTGCTCCCGGGATTTTCACCGCACACCACGTAGTCCGTTTTTGCGCTGACGGCCCCCTGAACTTTTCCCCCAAATTCCCGGACTTTTGCTTTTGCTTCATCGCGAGACATCGTTTCGAGCGTGCCGGTAATGACGAAACTTTTCCCCTTAAATTTCTGCTCTCCGCCTTTATGCGCGGTCACAAGTTCCACCCCCAGCTTCTCCAGTTTTTCCACGAAAGTCTGATTCCGTTCACTATGAAACCAGCGCACCACTTCATCTGCAACTTTTTCCCCAAAACCCTCGACCTCGCAGAGTTTCTCCACATTCATGGCCGTTCCAAGCTGGATCAGTTCCGAAAGAGTCAGGTGGGTATGTTTTTTTTCAGCCTCAAAATAGTGGGCCAGTTCGATTGCCATTTCTTCTCCTACATGGCGTATTCCAAATCCGTACAGCAGCCTTTCGAGCGTAACTTTTTTCGATTTTTCGATAGCATTGATGATGTTGTCGGATCTTTTGTCCTTGAAAAGCGGAAGCTGCATGAGGTCTTCCTTCGTGATGCTGAAAATGTCCGCCATATCTTCCACCAGCTGCGCTTCCATAAGCTGTTCCACAACTTTCTCGCCCAGACCATCAATATTGAAAGCGTATACAAAATGAATGAACCGCTCCCTGTCCTGCGCGGGACAGTCGGGATTCGTGCAGCGGTGCGCTGATTCGCCTTCCAGCCGGACCGCCTTTTCTCCGCAGGCCGGACATTTATGCGGGAAGTGAAACTTTTTTTCGTGACCGGTGCGCAGGTCGGGCAGAACAGAAACCACCTCAGGGATTACATCGCCGGCTTTCTGGATGACCACCGTGTCGCCGATGCGGATATCTTTTCGCGCCATCTCGTCTTCATTGTGGAGCGTTGCTCGTGAAATGGTTGAACCCGCTACACGCACGGGACTCAAAATCGCGACCGGCGTCAGGATTCCCGTTCTCCCCACCTGCACGTGAATATCAAGGATTCGC
Organism: Candidatus Altimarinota bacterium; assembly: GCA_035293325.1. Classification (GTDB taxonomy): domain Bacteria; phylum Patescibacteriota; class Gracilibacteria; order UBA1369; family UBA1369; genus DATDOI01. The sequence goes on along the minus strand of DATDOI010000049.1, from coordinate 324 downwards.
GTCGTGGCCTGTTCCGCGGGAAACTTGTACGCAATGGCATAGCGCGGCGCTTTTGCGGTAAATCCCAGCGTTTTCTGCTGATCCTTACGGTTCACCTTCACCACAATGCCGTCAACCTCATAGTCGAGTTTATTCCGCTTTTCGTGCCAGCTTTTGAGGTAGTGAACAACATCGTCAATCGTGCCGAAAACCTGGTATTCGCGGTTCACGGGCAGGCCAAGATCTTTGAATTTTTCCAGCACCTCCTCCTGCGTTTTGGGCGCATGCGGAATACTGTTTTGTCCGAGCTCATAAAAAAATGCCGACAAATTGCGCGAAGCGGTG
>DATDOI010000048.1:0-2437 GCA_035293325.1 Candidatus Altimarinota bacterium | reverse complement strand
ATTCGCAGCAGCCCGAAGAGTAGTGGACAGACGTCTCCCGGAAAAGAAGCTCTTTTTCAAAGAACGGAGGGGTACCATAACACGCACCTTGAAGAGCTGTCCACGAATAAACTACGTATAAAACTTCCGGTACTTCTCGCGGAATTTCGCGAGTTTCGGCGCGATGATAATCTGGCAGTACGCCTGCTCAGGGTTATTGCGGTAATACTGTTGATGGTATTTTTCCGCGACAAAAAATTTATCGAGCGGCAGAATTTCCGTCACGATCGGGCCGCCGAAGATTTTCTCGTCTTCAAGGTCTTTCTTGATGGATTTGGCTTTCGCAAGCTGCTCATCGGATGTTGCAAAAATCGCAGAACGATACTGTGGGCCGATGTCGTTCCCCTGACGGTTGAGCGTGGTAGGGTCGTGAATCGAAAAAAATATGTGAATAATATCATCGTAGGCGATCTCTACGGGATCAAAAACAACTTTCACAACCTCCACGTGTCCCGTTCTGCCGCCGGATACCTGCTCATAGCTGGGGTCATTCATGGTTCCTCCGGAATATCCCGAAAGGACCTCTTTTACCCCTTTCGTATGTGAATACACGGCTTCCAGGCACCAGAAACAGCCTCCGCCCAGAATGGCCTCCTCCAGCTTTCCCGCTGAGCCCTTACCGCTTTTCATGCTTTGTGAAGAAATGAAACCGCTCAATCGGGATTGTAACATAGGCTCGCGCGAAAATATCTCTCTCGCTATAATAGAGCCCCATGAAACCCTATTTACGGTATTTATTTCGGCTAACCTGGCGTCAGAAAAAAAGTTTCTTTTTCCTGATCGGGTTAACGGTGCTCGACACGGTTGCGCGGCTCGTTCAGCCATACCTCTATAAAATCATCGTTGATACCCTCACGGAGGGAATTGTGGCAGATCAGTTTACTTCCTCGGCAATTCAGCTCCTCACAACGGCAATCGCCATATGGTTTTCTCTCGCCGTCCTGAACAACATAATCAACGCGCAGAACCATTTCCTGGTCTGGCAGATGGGAGGCGTCAGTTCCCAGTGGGTGCATATGGAAGGGTTTCAAAAACTTCTGAAACTCGACTACCTCAAGCACACGAAAAAACATTCGAGCCGATTCGCCAAGATCGTTGATGAGGCAGACACGGCAACCTGGGAGATGACCAACTGGTGGCTTGGCCGTTTCCTCCCTTCCGCATTCGGTTTCATCGGCATGCTTGTTATCGCGTTTACCATCAGCTGGCCGATGACGCTCATTTCCTTAACGGTTATTCCGCCGGGCCTCGCCATCATTCTTTCCATCATCAAGAGGAGTGAGGATAGGCAACATAAGGTGAACAAACTGTGGAACGAAAAGCACGAACACATGAGCGATCAGGTGTCGAACATCATCACCTATAAACTCAATCAGGATGAGCCGCTTTTTATGGGCGTACAGAGGGGTTTTTCAGAAAAAGCCTGGGTTGCGCAGGGCGAGCTCAATAAAAAATGGCGTCTCGCGGAGATGCTCAACCCGGATGCCATCGGAAGATTTTTCGTGATGGCCGTAGGCGTGTATCTGGTAAAAGAAAGTCAGATCACGCTCGGAACGCTCTTCATGTTCATGGGGCTGCTGAATGAAATTCTTGTGCCGCTCCATCTGCTCGGTGATATTTTGCCACAGTACAGCCGTCGGGCCCGCCATATCGATCGCGTGCTGAAGCTTCTGGATGAAAAAGACGCGGTACTCGACCCGGAACATCCCAAAAAAATTACGGACGTGAAAGGGAAAATTGAGTTTCAAAATGTGAGCTTCCGCTACCAGCAGGAATCGGAGCAGGACTTTCAGGTTCAGGACCTCTCTTTCATTATCGAGCCCGGCCAGCATATTGCCATGGTCGGCCATTCGGGAGCCGGGAAGTCCACCATTATGGCTCTCCTTACGCGTCTTACAGATCCGACGGACGGCAGGATTCTTCTGGATGGAATTGATATCCGTTCTTTCAGGCAGAACGAATATCGCCATCTGATCGGCACCGTATTGCAGGAGCATTCCCTCTACAATGAAACCATCGCGCAGAATATTGCGTACGGCAAACATCACGCCGCGCGCGCAGAGATTATCGAAGCGGCGCAAAAAGCGGCGGCCAACAATTTTATACAAAAACTTCCGAAAGGGTACGATACTTTTATCGGTGAGCGCGGCGTCAGACTGTCCGGAGGCGAAAAACAGCGTCTGGCCATTGCCCGCGCCATTTTGAAAGATCCGAAAATTGTCGTGCTTGATGAGCCGACGAGCGCGCTCGATAGTATTACCGAAGCGAAAGTTCAGAAGGGCCTCGACACCCTCATTAAGGGACGATCAAGCCTTGTCATTGCTCATCGTCTGGCGACCGTCAAGCACGCCGATAAAATTATCGTCATGCGGGAGGGGAAACTTGCGGCCATCGGCAG
>DATDOI010000047.1:0-5107 GCA_035293325.1 Candidatus Altimarinota bacterium | reverse complement strand
TTTTAGCGTTATATCGTATGCGGCGCTATAGTAGTAATCAACGGGTCCGGTCCCGATGCCAATCGAATCTGTTTCAATCAAAAGTTCATCGGAAAACATGTCGAGGGTTTCCTGACCTTTATCGTCCACAAGAATATTTTGACGAACCTGGGCAAGGAACGTCTCTTTTTCAGTATTTATGCCGGATTCGGCCGGGCCCTCGTGGTAGCGCATGCTGCCGATCAGATTTCGAACCTGCTCCGAAAGGTAAAACCGGTTATCGCCGTCGCCAAGCTGGGTGTACGCCACGAGGAATGTTTTGTTTGGAAGCTGAAAGAAATAGTCCACCAGTCCGGTGCTCTGGATGGTCACGCTCTGAAACGGGTAACCGTTGAGCGTCAGTTTCTGCGTCGTTGCCTCGCTGCCGTACTGGAGAAGGCCCACATATGTATCGAGAGAAAGGTTCTCTTCATTATCATCCACGGCAATGATCACCGTCGCACTGTTCGGGAAAATCCGCGCCCAACTGAGCTGTCCGTTGCCCTCATCCTGTTTCCAGAAAATAATCTGGTCACCGGCATAAAACTGTTTCCATCCATACGGAAACTGAATCGAATACTCATCCGTGGGATGCGTATAGGTTTGCCAGTCAGTGCTGAGGGGAAAAACGCTGTAATTTTTTTCCTTCATGTACATGAGGCGATAGATGATCTGCGCAAACTCACCCCGTGTAATGTCACGGTCGGCATGGAGAAGGCCGTCGTCCAGCGGCCAGATAAGCTGTTTCAGTTTGCCATAGTCGGCGTAGTGAGCATACCACGTGTCCGCGTCCACATCGGGATAAGGTTTGGTCGAAGGCGGAGTCCCCAAAGTAACCTTGAAGGAGAGAAGAATGATCTTCAGACTCTCCGCAACATTTATGTTATTGGCCGGTTTGAACGAACCGTCGGGATACCCTTCAATAATGTCCGCCGTTACCGCAGCGCGGACATACTGGAAAAACCAGTCGCCGGAACTTACATCCGGAAAACCCAAAAGCTCGTTGCTCTCCAGAGGCGTGGCGGACGCAAGAAGGACCATTTTGACGGCCTCCGCGCGATTAATGGTCTTATCGGGTTGAAACGTGCCGTCAGGATATCCGCTGACAATTCCTTTGGCTTTAAGATATTCAACCGCGTTAAAGTTCACGGTTTTTTCGGATACATCCGGAAAAGACACCGCGGCAGCCAGCCCCGGCAAAATGCCACATGCCAAAAACAGGGCCGTTAAAAAGGTCCCGGAACGTTGAAGGCGATTATTTTTTTGTTTCATCATGGGAACGTCTTCCATTATAACTCACATTCCGCAAAATCCGCGAGCGTTTGGAGAGACTGCGTTCCAACCAGGACCGAATTACCGAAAGACCACACGGGATAGAAAGTGATTCCCCGGTCATGACACGATTTCTGATTGAAATCGCAATTGACGTAGTTAATGTCCGCAAAATCTTTCCCGAACATCTCTTTTTGCTCTATGCAATGGGTACAGGTATCAACGCCGTACATGACGACGCCCTTTTCAGTCAGACATCGGGCAAGTGTTTTATTCGACGCGGCCCCGCTGACGGTATTTGCGATCTGCGGCCAGAGAAGCCACAGGAGGAGCGCCGCAAGAGCAGTAAAAAAAACCACGGCGTAGATGTGCCTGTTTTCAAGACGAAACCCTCCATGAGCTGCCATTTTCTTCATGCTTCAGTAAACGATTTCACCGGGCGTATACATATCGCGATTTTCTTCGCCGATGAGCTTGATAATCTCTTCAACGACATCTTCAAACGCGACCGTTTTTTGGGTGCCGACTTTCATGTCCCGGATAATTGCGGTGCCTTCCCGTACCTCCGTAAGACCGATGATGACGGTATAGGGAACTTTGAATTTATCCGCGAGTCGAAGCTGCACTTTTATTGATCCTTTACCCAGGGCGCCCATAGTCTTGATTCCGTTGTCGCGCAGCTCGGCAATGAGCGGCAGACATTTTTTCTTTGACTCCTGTCCGAGCTGCGCCACAAAAACATGAAGATCATCTTTTTGTGGCACCCGGATTTTTTCACGCTTCATATTGGCAATAATACGTTCCATGCCGGCGGCAAATCCGCAGGCCGGCGTCGGCTGTCCACCCATAAGTTCAATGAGCCCGTCGTAACGGCCGCCGCCGCCGATGGCATTCTGCGCGCCATTTGTCTTGTCCCAGAATTCAAATACCGTCTTGGTGTAGTAATCCAGGCCGCGCACGAGCGATGTGTTTTCAACGAATTCGATCTTGAGTTCCGTGAGAAACTCTTTCACGTCGTTATCGTACTGTTTACATTCTTCGCACAGATAATCTTTGAGTTTCGGAGCAATCTGCGCAAGAATCTGGCAATCCTCCTCCTTGCAATCAAGCAGACGGAGCGGATTTTTTTCCAGCCGGTATTTGCAGTCGGCGCACAGCGAGCGTTCTTTGCCGAAATAAAAATCTTTCAGGATCTGAATGTAAGCAGGCCTGCACACCAGACAGCCGATGCTGTTGAGTTGGAGTGAAAAAAGTTGAGCGATGCCCAGGTCGTCCAGAATCTTGTTGGACAGAAAAATCACCTGCGCATCCAAAGCCGGATCGCTTTCACCGATAACCTCAAAGCCGAACTGCCAGAACTGCCGATAACGACCTTTTTGCGGACGATCATAGCGGAAATGCGGCTCAATATAATAAAGTTCCAGCGGTTGAGGCCACTGATTCATGCCATTCTGGATGTACGCCCGGACCACGCCGGCAGTGCTCTCAGGTTTTAACGTGAGGCTGCGCCCTTTGCGATCCTTAAACGTGTACATCTCCTTCGAAACGATGTCGCTGGTGGCTCCGATACTGCGGGCGAAAACGTCCGTAAATTCAAATATCGGAGTCGTTATGCGCCGGAATCCGGCCTGACGACAGCGATGACGCACCACTTTCTTTATGAAGGTGTGATAATCGTGATCCTGGGGAAGAATGTCATGCACACCTTTGGGCGTCTGGTAGGGAGGTTTAGACCCTCCAATCTCTTCCACGTCATCATCCTGATTATCTTCAAAACGGGTGTTTGCCATTTCCGGAAAAATTTAGAACAGATGAGAGTATACCACTTTTTTTGTTAAAATCCACCCTTTAAGTGACCAAAAAGCCATTTTTAAGATAAATACATTCGCAGGTTGGGGTCTGCGAGGGCTTTACCGGGAACCGCATACGCTTTTCTGTTATGCTTTTGATGAAAAAAGGCTGCCGAAGCGATCATTGCCGCATTGTCAGTACAGTACGAAATATTCGCGGCGTACCTGAGCCGGGGTCTGTTTTTGAGATTCACTTTTTTCCTTCTGGAATCAAAAAAATATCCCAGTTTGATCTTTTCCTCCACCATCTGTCTGAGTCTCAGATTTGCAGATACTCCTCCCGCCAGATGCACCTCTACGGAACGGAATTCGTTTGCGGCTTTCAGAAGTTTATCCGAAAGGACCTCACATACAGCCTCCTGGAACCCGGCTGAGCAGTCCGCAACAAATTCCTCCGAAAGTTTTCCTTCCCGCGCATGTTCCTCCTTTACCAGATTTAAAACCGAAGTTTTAAGACCGGAAAAACTGAAATCGTAACTCTCCGCGGAAATATGAGCTTTCGGGAGAGAAAATCTTTTAGCATTCCCCCGTTCAGCCGCGCGGGAAATTTGCGGGCCGCCCGGATAACCCAGACCCAGAAGCCGAGCCACTTTATCGAACGCCTCACCCGCCGCATCATCCAGGGTTTCACCGATGAGACGAAATCGGGCATGCGATTTCATGTACACCAGTTCGTTGTGACCGCCGGAGACGGTCAATACAACGAGCGGAAATCGAACCGGATCATTTTTTTTCTCATCGAGCCAGTTGGCATAAATATGCCCCGCAATGTGGTTTGTCGGGATAACAGGTTTCCCGGCCGCAATCGCAAGAGTATTCGCGGCGCTGATACCGATAACGAGTGAACTGAGCAGCCCCGGCCCCTGTGTAAAGGCAATGGCGTCCATTTCATCCGCAGTCATACCGGCATCAAGGAGCGCCTGCCCGATAACGTGCATGATTTTCACTACGTGTTCCCTCGCAGCAACTTCCGGAACAACTCCGCCTGTGATGTGATGGAGCGGAATTTGTGAAGCGATAACATTGCTCAAAACTTTCACCCCGTCCTCAACCACGGCTGCGGCTGTTTCATCGCATGAAGTTTCAATACCTAAAATTTTCATAAGCAGAAAATAATATAGCACGCATCAGGCCGGCCGTGTGGCACAATCGTCCCGACATCATCAGGCTAAATGTCAACGCTGAGGTGAGGTGGCTGGTAAGGGATTAGCCGCCGGGTGGGTATGCTCAGATACGTCACTCTCAATTTTAATGTCTTTTTGCTGTATATTTTACGAGTACTCTTTATCACCCTCCACAATGTCTCATCCCTCGAAATTGCAGCAGCGGCAACTGACCATTCGCATGGACTCGAGGCTCTATCAGATGGCGAAAGATAAATGCAAATCACAGTTCGGCATCGGGGGTCATTTGTAACTCAACAGGGAGTTAGATTCTACGTTGGCGATGAGGATCTCTGCAGATTGTATTCAAGATGGTTGAGTAAAAAATATCTCGAAAAAAATCGAAAGGGATGTGCACCGCTTCCGGGACCAAAACTCAGAGATTTATTTCAATTGAATGTGCTAAAATAAACCTATGATGCCTACCTCCATTGAGATCATCAAACAGCTCAAGAAAGCCGGGCATGATGCTTATTGGGCGGGAGGATGCGTGCGAGACATTCTGCTCGGCATCAAGCCAAAAGATTACGATATTGTTACGAGCGCCAAACCGGATGATATCGAAGAGCTTCTGGAGCACACCATCCCCATAGGGAAGCAGTTCGGAGTGATTCTGGCGGTCCAGAACAGCCACCATTTTGAGATAGCGACGTTCCGCTCCGACAGCGGTTACAGTGACGGCCGCCGCCCTGACGCCATAGAGTTTACGAGCGCGGAAGAAGATGCAAAGAGACGTGATTTTACGATCAACGGCATGTTCTATGATCCCCTGGAGGACAAAATCATAGATTTTGTCGGAGGACA
>DATDOI010000046.1:0-2717 GCA_035293325.1 Candidatus Altimarinota bacterium | reverse complement strand
GTATTTATACCCTTTACCGTAACCCCACTCTTTCATCAGTTTGGTCGGGGCGTTGCGGATGTGGACGGGAACCTCAAGGTTACCCCGCTTCTCTATGTCTCTCTGAACCGCGCCGTAAGCTGAATAAAGAGCGTTGCTCTTGGGAGCCATGGCGCAGTATATGACCGCCTGCGCCAGATTCACGCCGCATTCGGGCATTCCGTTAAAGTGGCAGGCCTGCATGGCGGATACGGCCTGATTCAAAGCATTCGGATCAGCCAGACCGATATCCTCGGAAGCGAAACGGATAACGCGACGCGCTATATAGAGCGGATCTTCTCCTCCCTCAAGCATCCGGCCCATCCAGTAGACCGCCCCATCCGGATCTGAATCGCGCATGCTTTTATGGAGGGCGGAAATAATGTTGTAGTGCTCCTCGCCTTTTTTGTCGTAGCGCAGATTTTTGCGCTGCAAAACTTTCTGTACATCCGCGTATGTGATTTTTTCCTTTTGGGCGAGTTTCAAGACAATTTCGAGGGTATTCAGCAGACCGCGCCCGTCACCATTCGCATACTGCACGAGAAAATCTTTGCTCTCCTGATCCAGGACAACTTTCTTCCCTCCCATTTCGGCAACTTTTTTAACGGCACGATCAAGTATGGATCCCAAGGCTGCACCATCGAGCGCCTTAAACACAAACGTCTGTGACCTGGAAAGCAAAGCCGATATAACCTCAAAAGATGGATTCTCCGTGGTGGCGCCAATGAGCGTCACGGTGCCATCCTCCACATGAGGAAGCAGTGCATCCTGTTGGGACTTGCTGAAACGATGAATCTCATCGACAAACAAAACCGTCCGTGTACCCATCTTTTTCCTTTCCTTCGCGCGATCAATCACCTTTCTCAGTTCAGGTACACCGCTCGTAACGGCACTCACCGCTTCGAATTCGGCTGATGTTTCATTCGCGATAATGGAAGCGAGCGTCGTTTTCCCGGTACCGGGGGGACCGTAAAAAATAACGGAATGGAGATTATCCTCCTTGATAAGCTGGCGCAGCAGTTTACCGTCGCCAACAATATCCTCCTGTCCAAAAAACTCTTCGAGCGTTTTGGGCCGGAGCATGAACGCAAGCGGCTCGGACCAGGAAAACCCTTTTTGTGATGTATCAAATAAGCTCATAGGGAACAATGATGAGTCAAACAGCTCAAGAAAGTCAAATATGGTTTACGCGCAACCGCCGTTACTCAAACCTTCCTTCCAGCCAATCCTGCGAATCCACAATGATCCCTCCGACAAAATGAGTAAAATGCAGGTGCGGACCGCTGGCAATGCCGGTAGACCCCATAAGGCCTATCAAATCGCCTTTTTGCACCATCTGGCCTTCCGAAACTTTCAGCTCGGACAGGTGTAAATACATCGTAAATATGTTGTGACCGTGATCGATAATGATGGTATTGCCGTACGAAGGCGTCCAGGCCGCAAGGGTTACTTTCCCGTGATTTGATGCGTACACTTCCGTCCCTTCATCATTGGCATAATCGAGTCCAAAATGGGAACCGGAATAGGAACCGTTGATATACAGTTTGTCTCCAAAACCAAGTGTTAGCTCTCCCTGTGCGGGGACAATAAAATCTCCTTCCCATAATTGCTCACTTTCAGGGTGGGATTTGGCGCCATCGATCATGATCCAGGTGTTGTCCTGCTCCTCTTTGCCGAAAAGCTGAGTTTTTTCCTCCGTGAGTGAAAACGAAACAATCGGAAACTCTCGTGAAAAAATGTTGAGGTATATTGTTTGCTCTTCCGATTCATCGCCTCTGGAAAGAAGCAACTGGAGATCTTTTGTTCCAACATTGATCAGACGGTGGATCCCCACAAAACCGCGAAAATAGAGGCGTTCAGCAAGCGGAATGAAATTTTCCAACCCGGCTGCGCGCCTGATAACCGTTTCAGCTTCTGAAAAATTAATATCCCGATCCGGGCGCATAAGACCATCCGGATACCCCTGAAATATTTTGGCTCTTACGGCGCGATTAATATGATCATAAAAAACATGATCCAGCGGGACATCAGTGAAACTGGGCGCTTCCTCAAGAACCTCCGCCGGATCGAAACCGTTCACCAGCATCTTGGCGATCTGCCCTCTCGTGATGGTTGTATACGGCCGAAAAAGTCCGTCTTCATAGCCGTGGATAATATTGAGAGCCGCGGCTTTTTGAATAACATCATAGTAAGGATGGTGAGCCGGAACATCAGGAAAATCTTTTACAGAATCAATATCGATAACACCAAAATCGTGATTGAGAAACATCAGTTTCAAAAACTCCGCACGCGTTATGGGCTCATCAAATAGAGGTTCCCGCGATACCGGATAAAAATAAACAGCAGCACCATCAAAGGTGGCTGTAACATTCGTTACATCATGCTTTGGTATCAAAATTTCAACGGTATCCCCCTGCTGCACCTCACGCGCATCAAAAACACCGCCATGAGCAATGGCCGGTAGAAATAAGAGATACATAATACTGCAGAGGAGTTTCTGCGAAAATTTCATGGTCATCGAAGAATACGGTAACTATGATGCGACAAAGAGTGTACGAAAGTCAAAACGGCTTCTTGCTTCTTCCGCATAGCTCACGTTAATATGCAACCTCTTAAAGAGCACCATGGAAAGAGATCAAATCCTCGAACTCGGAAGACATATCTCGCCTGACGATCACCCGTCTCCTGATCGGGATATA
>DATDOI010000045.1:0-2211 GCA_035293325.1 Candidatus Altimarinota bacterium | reverse complement strand
ATTGAAGCGCTTGCCAGGCTTATCGCACACCCTTCGCCCGTAAATTTTGCATCCTGAATGGTGCCGTTTTCATCTATGCGCAGGCCAATTTCAATTTTATCACCGCACAGGGGATTAGAGTCGGACACGGTGACAGTTGCGTTTTCGAGCTTCCCGGAGTGCTGCGGGTTGCGGTAGTGATCCAGAATATTTTCAGCGTACAGATCCATCGGTAAAAAAATTATACTTTAAAAATTTCGTACACTTTTTTAAGAGCTTCAACGGCCAGATCAATATCGGCCCTGGTATTGTAGAAATAGAAGCTCATGCGGGCCGTTGCGGGCGTGCCCAGACGTTGCATGAGTGGCTGCGCACAGTGATGTCCGGTGCGAATGGCGACGCCGTGCTCATTCAGAATCGAACCGACGTCGTGTGCATGCACGCCTGGAACGTTGAACCCAACAATGCCGCCTCCCTGACTGGGGTCTGAAGGCCCGTAGAGAGTGATTCCGGGGAGTGCCGAAAGTTGTTCGCGCGCGTATTTCACAAGTTCGCGGTCATGTTCCAGAATATTTTCAAAGCCGATTTTTTTTACGTATGTGAGCGCCGCCCGGAAGGCGATAACGTCGGCAATATTGGGTGTACCGGCCTCAAATTTCCACGGGAGGTCGTTCCATGTTGCATCTGTATCCGTCACCTCTTTGACCATATCGCCGCCAAATCCGTAGGGAGGCATGGCATCGAGCAGCTCGCGGCGGCCCCACAATACACCGACACCCGTCGGTCCGCACATTTTATGGCTGGAGAAAGCCAGAAAATCGCAGCCGGTTTTCTGGACATTGATTCCCATATGCGGAACCCCCTGAGCCCCGTCCACGACAGTTATCGCGCCGACTTTTTTGGCTGCAGCAATAATTTGTTCAAGGGGAATAATTACTCCGGTAACATTGGACATCTGGGAGATCGCAACCAGTCTGGTTTTCGCAGTAATGATGCTGTCGAGTTGAGAAAGATCCAGGGTTGTATCAGCATGCAGAGGTATGATTTTAAGTATCGCCCCCTTTCTTTTGCAGAGCTGCTGCCACGGAACAAGATTCGAGTGGTGTTCCAGGCCGGTCACCACAATCTCATCACCTGAATAAATATTTTGTTCACCCCATGTTGCGGCGACCAGATTGATCGCTTCCGTCGCGCCGCGGGTAAAAACGACCTCATCAACAGATGATGCTCCGATAAATTCGGCAACCTCTTTCCGCGTTCCCTCATACGCCTCCGTCGCCTCTTCAGAGAGCGTATGAACGCCGCGATGAATGTTGGCGTTCATGGTGCGATAATATTCCGTCAGCGTATCAAGAACGACCTGGGGTTTTTGGGTCGTGGACGCATTATCCAGATACACCAGCTTGTGTCCGTTCACTTTGCGCTCAAAGATGGGAAAATCTCTTTTTAAAATTTCCGGATCAATCATGACTTAAGCGTTATAAACACGGCTTCATCGCGAACTTCAACAGGGTATGTTTTAAGCGGAATGACCGCCGGCAGAACTTTCACCTCGCCGCTGCGTATATCAAAACGGGCTCCGTGCCAGGAACATTCGATCTCGTAACCCCTAAGACAGCCGGCGGTCAGCGAAGCCCGCGCATGCGTGCAGGTGTCGTCCGTGGCAAAAAAATTACCCACCACGTTTGCAAGCATGATGGCTTTGCCCTCGACCATGAAACGTTTTTTTTCACCGGTCGCAATTTCATCAATTTTACAAAGTTCAAACTGTGCCATTTAATTCGCGTGTAATGGTTCCAATAATTGAAAGGGGAGCGAAGCCATGATGCCCTCGCGTGCCATCTCTTGTGTCTTTTCATCCGGTATCATGGCCAGCTGCCCTTCAAAAAATCCCTGAATGAGCATCTCCGTCGCCATATCTTCCGGAATGCCGCGGCTCTTCAGATAAAAAAGCAGCTCGCGGTCCACCTTGCCGATTGTTGCGGCGTGTCCCGCTTTCACATCATCGGCTTCAATCTCCAGAGCGGGAACGGATCGCGCGCGCGAATTTTCGGAAAGAAGAAGCGTGTGATGCGCCAGATACGTATCCGCGAGTTGCGCCGGTTTTTCAATAATGAGCGTTCCCTTATAATCTACGGATGAAACACCGAACATTGCGGATCGAAGATAGTAGTGAGCCTTTGTCCTTGGCTTTAAGTGGTTTGAAACGGTCTCAAAATTGAACGTCTTCTC
>DATDOI010000044.1:0-4180 GCA_035293325.1 Candidatus Altimarinota bacterium | reverse complement strand
GAGACAGTATGGAACGCCTTCCGGTTTGCGAATTTTGCGCTTAAAGAAGGTGATAGTGTTAAGGTTTTTCTATTGGCAAAAGGGGTCGAATACGAATCGATCAAGAGTGAAAAATTTAATGTTATGGAACTGGCAAAGTCTTTCCTGGAGAGCAAAGGCCAGATTTTTGCTTGTGGAACCTGTCTCAAGATCCGCCAATCGGAAGGCTCGGAAATGTGTCCAGTGTCCACATTGAAAGATTTGTACGAACTGGTAAAAGAAAGCGATAAGGTTATTTCATTTTAAAAACTATGGAGGGGAAAGAGATACTCATCGTCAAAAACATCAGTCGTGAAGGCCCGGATCTTCTGGCGGAAGTGCTGAAAGAACGCGGTATTCCGTATACGGTGACTGAACTTACGAAAGGTGAAGACTTTCCTCCAACGGACGATTATGGAGCGGTTGTGGTCCTTGGCGGACCGGACAGCGCCAACGACGAAAATGATAAGATGAAAAATCAGCTCGCCCGCATTCACGAGGCAATCGAAGCCCGAAAACCTTATCTTGGCATCTGCCTGGGCTTTCAGACGCTTGTGAAAGCCAGAGGCGGGAAAGTGGTAAAAAGCCCGATAAAAGAGGTGGGATTGAAAGGACCGGACGGAAACCATTTCACGGTCCATCTGACGGAAGACGGCAAACGCGACCCTCTTTTTGAAGGTATCGATGAGACTCTCAACACTTTTCATCTCCATGGGGAAACGGTGGAGCTCACGGACGATATGACTCTTTTAGGCGTCGGGAAATTCTGTCGTAATCAAGTCGCGAAAATCGGCACAAACGCTTATGGCCTCCAGTGCCATTTTGAACTCACCCCTGAAAAGTTTGAGGTGTTGATGAATGAGGATGATGACCTTCAGCGACTCGACAAAGCCCGGCTTCGGGCGGACTTTGAAGCCATCAGGGACAATTATACCCGTACCGGACGACAGCTGTTCCGGAACTTTCTCAAGATTGCGGGTTTTTAGGCTCCATCATATGACAGGAAAAATATGACCCGCATAGACCTGACCCATACATTCAGCCAACAGATGCCGGTCTATCCGGGTGATCCGCTGCCGGAGTTTGTTCAGGTGGCTTTTCTTGATAAACACGGCTACAACGACTTCCAGATCAAAACCGGAATGCATGTGGGAACGCACATGGATGCTCCCCTGCACATGATTGAAAACGGCAAGCGGCTGTCCGAATACCCGGTTGAGAAATTTTTTGGCGAGGGATATCTTCTGGACGCGCGTGGGACAAAAGCCATCGGCCCGGATATTTTCGATCACCATCAGATAAAAAAAGGCGATATCGTTCTGATCATGACCGGTTTCTCCCTAAAATTCGGCCAGCCAGAATATTACGAATCCCACCCGGAAATAACGGAGGCATGCGCCTCAAAAATGGTTGAGCTTGGGATCAAAATAGTGGGGATCGATACGCCAAGCCCGGATAGGCCGCCTTTCGCCGTCCACAAGCTGCTGCTGAAAAATGACATCCTCATCATTGAAAATCTCACCAATCTGGAAACTCTGCTGAAGTATAAAAGGTTCGAGGTTATTGCTCTTCCGGCAAAATTTGAGGCTGAAGCTGCCCCGGTGAGAGTTGTCGCGGACGCACATGAGTAAGCTGTTGTACCGCGACCTTCTGAATGGTACTGTATTTTTGACCATCACCTGACAGGCCATGAAAAAAATTCTTCTCTTATTGATGACGGGAACTCTTCTGATGGCCGGATGTACCCGGTGGCCTCCAAAAGAACCTGTGCCTGCGCAGGAAACATCTCCCGAAGCGGGAGCCCTTACCCTGGAAACGGCTGAAGAGCCGGCATCGGCCGAAGTCATTAAAATAATTGTGTTGTCAGATCGAAAACCTGACGACTGCAATGTACCCCGCCCTCTTTCGGACGCATCTGATCCCGAACATCACGCGTCTCTTATGGCCGACGGAAACATCTCCTTTTGGGGAGATGCGTACGTTTCAGCGGAAGTATCGGCACCAACAGAAGATAATTTTGAAGTCCGATGGTACATTGGCGAAACGGCATCCAACCCGCAATCCTCGGAAGATTTTGAAACAGGTGGCGAAATGGGCAGGTACGTTACTCAATGGGAACCCTTCTCATCAGAGCAGGATATTCACGTGAGTGAAGGCTGTGACGGGAAAAAATATGTGCACGTAAAAACTCCCTCACTTGAATCGGGATTCGGAGTTATGGGTACCTGGCTCAGCCCGAGAAAAATTGAGTTTTTACTGAATGGAAGCGTCGTAAAAAGCCAACTCTTTTATTTTCAACAATAATCACTCATCCCATGGAAAGAAACGTTGTCGGCTGGTTCGAAGTCCCTGTTACAGACATGGAGCGAGCCATGAAATTTTATGAAACGGTTCTGGATCTGAAGCTGGAACGTCACCGGATGGGGCCTCTTGATATGGCCTGGTTCCCGACGCTCGACGGAAAAATGGGGACTCCCGGATCGCTCGTGATGCACAAAGAGTTCTATAAACCTTCCGCGGATGGGGTGCTTGTATACTTCACGGCTCAGTCGGGCGATCTAAGCAATGAATTGGGCAGGATTGAAGGAGCGGACGGAAAAATTATCTCTCCCAAAAAAATGGTTTCGGAAGAGTACGGCTTCATGGCTCTGGTGCTGGACACGGAGGGGAACCGCATCGCGTTGCACTCAAGAAAATAGTTACTCCTTAATACAATCGCCATCATGAAAAAAATAATCGCATTTTTCATATTGGGAGCCCTTGTGCTGGGAGGATGCACGGGACAAAAACCTGCAAACGGCTCTCTCACTGATTCCGCCACAAAAACCATGACGGACGATTTTGACGTAAGCCTGTATATCCCTTCAAAAGCACAAAAAGTAAAAACGGTGACACTCGATCTGAATGGTGACGGCGTTGTGGAGAGAGCCGTATATTTTGAAGAGGATGACCTCCAGAACGTATCGCTCCTTATGAAGGTTGATGGAACCTATGAAGAACAACGGGCATACTTCTTCAGCCACACAGGCAATCCGCCTCAATATCTAAAAGAGATGTATGCCGCAGATCCGGAAAACGACGGGCGCGAAATCCTCCTGTTTAATTCCGTTTCACCAAACCTGCAAAACCCGACATCGAGCGTCTACAACTACGTCGAATTCAAAGACGGGGACTTTAAGTTCGTCCAGCCCGACGAAGGCTTCACACCGCCAAAAATATAACGGCGTCAACCAGCCGATAGACTGAAGCATGGACCTGCCACATGCGGGCCTCCGAACTCCGGGCCTTGCCGCCAAAATCGCCTTCCTGGGAAGGAATTTGCGACCACAATTTCTCATCAGCAAGCCATTTCAACTACTTGTGCTTCGCCATCTGCATCGCCTTTCGGCCTGCCATCATGGCCAGCCCGCCGCCGGGAACAAAATTTGCGACTTCTTTGGCAAAATCGAACAGCTCATCATTCGTGAATGAGTTGCGGAGTTTATCGCTCAGTTTACGCCCCTTGCGAATCTCTCCCGTTACACCGTCAAACTCCACCAGAACTTTCTGGTTTTTGGGTACAAAATGGTACTCGAACGTATAGACCGGATAAAAATAGAGACTCAGCTCCGTGATGGCGATCTTCTCATTAAGAATCTCATCGGCCTTGATGGGTTTCACCAGCTCGTTCAAAACCTTTCGCACCAGAAAAGAGGCGCGCGTTTCCAGATTCACAATGAAAGAATCTTCAGCCCTGATATCATCGGTACTTTTAAGAATCTTCGTAGGAAACTTGAGGTATCGGGTAAAATCGCCCGGCTGATCAGTCTGCGCATCCACCATAACTTCTTCGCGGTAGTTCTCTTTGCAATGTTCGATCCCCTCAATTTCAAAAGTATGATCCTGAGGGTCTACTTTATTGTTTTCCTCCATGAAGGTCACATCCTCCACAACGGTTTCAACCGGGACCTGATAGCGGACTTTCCGTTTGTACTCAAAGAAGGAGTTGCCGACAATATGCCAGAAAGCCTGATAGCGCTTCTCCTCATAAATGATGGAAACATCCTCGACCTTCGGCTTGAAAAGAAGGCTCGATAAAAACCCGAAAGCTTTGGGTTTGTGGTTCACGGAAAGATCGCGGACTTTGTCCCAGCCAAGCGTATCCTGCAAAAGGAGCAGTTTT
>DATDOI010000043.1:0-4687 GCA_035293325.1 Candidatus Altimarinota bacterium | reverse complement strand
ATCCACATCCTGAATTTTTGTGTGATCGAAATCCTCCATCAGATAGTGTTTCACGCGTTTACGGAACATCAGCAGTTTTCCCAGGAACGTGCGGTTTAAAACCAGATCAGTAAAAGCCATATGTCTGCGGCATGACTCCTGAACCTTGCCGCTGGAATAGACCAGTTTCGGGCCGAGGATGCCGATATCTTTATGATGGTCCAGATACTCCACCATTTTTTTCAGGCTGTCCTCTTTCACGGTAACATCCGGATTATGGAGGAAAATATATTCCCCCTGCGCAATTTTTGCGCCGAGGTTATTGCCCTGCCCGAAGCCGACATTCCGGGGAGACTTGATGAGCGTAATCCGTTTGTCTGTATGCGCTTTTTCCAGGAACATCAGACTCTCCTCGTCGCGTGAGGCATTATCCACGACGATGATTTCAAAAGGAAAACCGGTGTGTGCTTTTTCAAGAGCCTCAACCGCCAGCCGCGGAAAATATTTATGGTTGTAATTAACGATGACGACGGAAAGCTTCATGGGGGCGGTGCGCTTCGCGCATTAATGGCTCGGCTCGCCTTTCAGGCTCGCTCTTACTGCATTTTTTTCTGCATGGCGGCGCGCTTTTTCGGGTCCAGAACGGCCCGGTTCTCTTTCATGATCAGTTCTGTTTTGGCATAGACAAACTGATTATCCGGCACATCCTGCGTCACTGAAATCCCGGCACCGATCATGCAATTGCTGCCGACTTTAATGCCCGGCATGAAACTGGTATTGATGCCGCACCGAACATTGTCGCCGGTAATGAGACCGAATTTATTGCGCCCCGAATCCATTTTTTCATCGTGAACGCTTACATGAATATTGCCTTCATCAAGCCGTAAATTGCCGGTAACCGTTCCCGCGCCGAATGAGCAGTTATTGCCGATGACGCTGTCACCGACATAGTTCGTGTGCGTCCAGACACCGTCGCCAATATAGCTCCGTGCAACTTCGGTCCCAAATCCTATAACGCAGTCCGCTCCAATGTTGGAACCCCGGACGAGTGCGTTTGTTGCCACAACCGTGTTTTTGCCGATGTAGGCAGGGCCGATAATCACGGCGTTATCGAGAACGCGAACGCCACTTGCAAGATGAACATCTCCGCGAAGGACTGCATTTTTTGCAATCTGCGGTTTCCCGTCATAATTTTTTGGCGGCCTGCTTGTAGGCATTTTTGAGGCTTTCTCCAGAAAATGTTCCATCAGATCCAGCACATGCCATGGATATTTTACCGCCTGCCAGAAGCCGTCGTACGGCACGGCTTTCATCCGCGTTCCACTCTTAATAAGATGATCGAGCGCCGCTTCATAGCGGTCGTCCCGGCTGGATTTAATTTTTTTAAGCGCCTCAAAAAGAGCGCCGCTGTCCCGGTGATAGTGAATGACAATATTGACCATTTTGCTCGGCTCTTTGCCTGCTCCGGGTTTTTCGATGATGCCGGAAATACGTCCGTTTTTTGCAGTTTTTAGATACCCGCCGGGGAAATAACTGCTCACTTTTTTGCCGACAATGGCGCTGTCGAACCGTTTGTCCTTTGCGGCATGCACAACAAGCTTGTACGCCTCGATATCCACAACATCGTTCGCGCTGACAATTAAAAGCGGCTCCTTTTTAACAAGTTTTTCCACGCTTAAAACTGCCCCTGCCATCCCGTCATCCAGCTCTTTCTGCTCGACAACTTTAACGGTGAGCTTCAGGTTTTTTGCGAGTTTCTTGTAGGCGTTCAGATTATGAGCACCGCCTATAATGATGAAATCTTTCAGTCCGGCTTTACTCATCTGTTCCAGCTGGTGCTGGATGAGAGGTTTTCCAAGAAAATTAAGGAAATTTTTATCCGGGATCGGTTTCAGGCGTTTGCTCCTTCCGGCGGCCAGAATAACGACTTTCATACGGTCGGGTTAAAACGCGATCATTCTAAACAAAACAGGCCACAAAAGCCAGTTAAGAGGCGAGTGCACGGCACGAGCGCCGGCAAACGAGCTTAAAAACCGAGGCCACGGGCCGAGGGCGAGGACGAAATGAAGTTTGGGTCTCGTGGGGCCCGAGCTGAGCGGCGGACGAGCTTATAAAAAAAGAGAAAGCCCGCGTACCATACGATGGAAGCGGGCCTCTCTTGAGGGCCGTCTTCACATGTTTTCCCCTATTCACGGGGAACAAAAGAGAAGTTGAAGGTCACCCCTCGCGTCGTGATGGACGCGGGGTAGGTTCGCTTCCGGTCACTCGGCAGATTGATCAAGATCACTGCCGGGTCTTCGGAGAGCTGAAGGGGTTCGCCGGTGACGGCGATATCCGTCTCGTAGACCTCCAAAACGGGCGGGGGCCAGACGACAAAAAATCCCCATTCCTGATCAGTCACGATCGGGTACATCTCGAACGTGCGGGGTTTGTCCCGCGAAAGTTCGCGAATGCCGTCACTCCTGAAACTGAACAGGCGAGGCTTCACATCCTCCACGACGGGGTTGCAGATGGGGTCTGCCTCGTCGTAGATGTCACACAGCCTCGAGCTGATCTCAAGGAGGTAGGTGTTGATCTCAAAGCCGCCCGCCGTAACGGAAAGCTTGTCATCGGTGGGTGCCTTCTGAGGGGCACGGTAGATGAACATCGATCGCTTCGGGCCGCCGCCTTTGAAGACGGACAACCCATCACCCCTCAGGACGGGATCTTTATCCCATTTGTCCATGAGGCTTGGCCAGACCAGAAAGATCTGCCGATGGCCATCGCGGGGAGGAAACCCCACCGCGATCTTCTGCGTCGTTCCGGGCTCGATCCGGAACACGCCGTAGGAACCGATCCCATAGAGGAACGATCCCGCCGAGTTTCCGAAAAGATGGTCAGCCTGGCTGTTGATGTTGGCCGGTTGGGGACGCTCAGGGGCCGTGGCCGCCTGCGTTCCTCCACACCGGGTCAGCATTGCAAGCAGCCCGATACACGACAAAAACGAACGCATACATCCCTTTCTCCGCTTGTTGCGGTACGCGGGTTTTAAAACATCGCACAGTGCGATGAGCTAATTCCCGCACTGCGACACGGGAAATATAAGGCAAAAAGCCAACATGTCAACTTGCCCGGTTGACACTTCATTGACCAAACGCAACTAGGTCACGATCTCTTCCAGGCGGTCTTTTTTCAGAGCTGTTTCTATCTCCATGGCTATGCGTTCGCCATAGCTCATGCTCTCCCCGTACATGTAGCCGGAATAGGGCGTGAAACGGGTTCCGGGCGACCCGGGGATTCTCAAACTCACGTCAAAAATAACAATCTCTTCTTTCCCGTCCTCAGCCGTTACCGCACCCTGCAGGGCAAACGGGCCAAGAATGCCCGGCGGATTTTCCTGCGCCGTCAACCGCACAAATTTTTCCCCAATGTCGAAAGCTTTTTCTATCAGCGATTCTTTCACTGTTACAGCCGCGTGTCCGTTTTCGATCATCTTCGGCCTGACGTATTTCAGAACCTCCATCTGTTCCGGAGCGGTAAGGCGAAGCAGACCGTCAAGATTGGTCTGGCGTCGCATGTCGGTCCCCATCAGCTCCAGTTCACCGTCAATCGGCGAATAGAAATAGTTAAAATTCACGTGCGCCCCGACGACAAACTCTTCAATAACAGCTGCCTGAAGGCCTTCTTTGGTAATGACTCCCGCCTTCAGAAGTTCAGAAGATTTTTCTTCAAAATCCTTTACGCTGGAGGCGACAAAGAAAGCACGCTCATATGTTCGCTGCGCTTCATTCACTTTTACCAGAACAAGCCGGTCAATCTCCTCCGGCACATTGTATATTTTTGGAAAACGGATGCCGGCCTGCTCCAGAAGGTAGTACTGATTTTGCTCAACGGAACGCTCTTCCAGTCTCAGCAGATCGCGCGTTCCGAAAATCGGCACCAGAAAATCGTTTTCAATTTTTTCAAAATCGCAGTACACCCAGAAGTACCGGTTGTGCACGAAAATAGTGTTGAGATCCCGAAGCTTCTGCTGGACATCAGGCTTTACGATATCCGCGAACGAATCAACAATAATCGTTTCATCAACACAGCCTTTTACCGCATGCCACGGTTGTAATTGCCCCGGGACCACATCCATGTCCGGGCGGGTTTTATAGTATTTGTCGTACGTTTTTTCGCGTCCCTTCTGGCACACGGCCACCGTGCGGAATCCGTATTTTTTTGCGCCATGACAAACATCCAGACCGCTGTGGCCGCCCAGTACGCCTATGGTGAGATTTTGCTTATCATACCCCTTGAGAGTTTCCAGGAGGTGCTGTCGGGAGATCATGGTGATGAACGTTATGTATTAGCCGAGGACCTCTTCAAGCCGATCCTGTTCGATCGCCTGTCGTATGTCGCGCGCGATGCGGCGACCAGTGCTCATGGGCTCATTATACCGGAGCCACGTATAAGGTGAACCGTTAATGTATGGATTCGTGCCGGCAACGATGCGCGCAGAAATTTCAAAGACGTAAAATCGCAATTCCGGGTCCACAATCGCCTCCAGACAGAAGGAGCCGAAAAGCCCTTTCGTGAGAGGTTTGCCGGTATTGTGATCCAGCAGTTTGCGCGACTCCCGGACAACATTTTCACCCATCTCAAAAACGTCCGGAAGCATGGACTCTCGGATGACGAGTGGAATATTTCCGGTGATCGTGTAACTGGTTCGAATGCCAACATCCAGCTG
>DATDOI010000042.1:0-7953 GCA_035293325.1 Candidatus Altimarinota bacterium | reverse complement strand
ATTCATATCACTTAAAAGCGCCTGAACCGGTTGCTCTGGAGGCTGTTCGCCTGACTGGGGATCCGGAGTTATGTTCAAGTCGTCCATTTTTTGTCTTTATTTGTTACTTATGTATTCTTATTATTTTAACATTATTATTGTTTTGGGTCAATTTTATGTTATTATTTTTAATGGAGTGTGGGAGCGCAAAAAAAGCCCCGCTGAAGGGACTTTTTTGATGTTTGATTTGAGGAGTCTATTTCCCGTAGGTTTTCTAATAGCTCTGTCCGGCGAGCAGTGGCGCGAACAAGCCCGCAACAAGGGCTATGAGCGATATGAGACAGATGATTTTCACAATTTTTTTCTGCTTTTTATCCATACTCATTAAATGCTTCCGGTTACGAGGATATTCTTCGTGAACGTATCAATGACGTTCTGGTTATCAGCAACTTCCAGCGTTACCTGGTAACTGCCGGGAGAGACGAAAGTATGGCTTGGTTTCCGTGTTTTGCTTGTTTGACTATCTCCAAAGTCCCAGCTGTATTTTGCCACGGTTCCCGTGGAACAGCTCGGATCGAACTCTACGGTTAATGGAGCAGCTCCGGATTCTGTGGTTGGCGTAAAGCATGCGGTAAGCGGTACCGGGCGAACGTTCACCGGTGTCTGCGCCGTGGAGCGGGTGTTATCCGACGCTATTGCCGTTACAGACGCTGTGAACGTACCGATTTTGGTGTATTTATAGACTACTTTTGAGGTATCTATGCGCTTTGCGCTACCATCGCCAAAATCCCACTCATAGCTCACAATCTGCCCCCCCGGATACGAGGATGAGCTCGCGTCAAACGTTACGGTGAGAGGGATGACCCCTTCGACCGGATCTGCTGCGAGTCTTGCCTGGAGCGGCTGAGCTCCCGCACGAACCACCAGGATGGACTTCGATTCATTTCCTTCAGCGTCAATAACCGTCAGAGTCGCGTTGAATGAACCGTTTGTTTTATAAACGTACGTAACATTTTCGCCTGCATCATCATCCGTGCCGTCACCGTCGAAATCCCATTTGTAATCAACGATGTTATTATCGTTGTCACTGCTCTTGGTACCGTTAAAACTTACCTCGAAAGGAACCGTTCCTATAATAAAGTCTTCATCGTCTGCGGCTGGTGGTACGGTTGTTATGATCGCGATTGGCGCTGACTCAGGCGTCTCCAGTTTAATTTTCTGGGATGCTTCTCCTTCCGAACCCGTTTCATCCGTGACGGTGAGCGTCACTTCATAGTCGCCTGCCGTTTTATAGGTATGTGTTGCTGTACGAGTGTTTGCTACCTTTGTTCCATCTCCAAAAATCCATTCATACTTATCGATCTGGCCGTTCGGGCTCGTGGATTTTTCTGCCTGAAAGCTGTACTGCTGGCCGACGAAATATTTCCCACTGGTTGTCGGAATCTCTATCACTGCTGTTGGAATATTGGCCGACTCAACCACGATCTCTTTTGTTCCAACTTTGAACTGTCCCGTATTGTCTGTTACGCGGAGGTTTACTTTGAACGCTCCAACCTGAGTAAATTCATGCTCAACCGTTACGCCTGAACCATCCGTAAAATTATTGTCGTTGTTAAAATCCCATTCGTACGAAGTGATTTCTCCCGCAGGAGCGGAAGCCCCCGAAGCATCAAACGCTATAGTAAGAGGGGCCGGGCCGCGTTCCGGAGTGGCTGTAAATGAGGCATCTATTTCAACGTTGGCGATGACGACCGTGTGAGTAAATTCATCAACGGTCTCTTCGCCGCTTTGCTTATTCCGCTTGGTTACCTGAAGCAGAACGTCGTATCGTCCGATAGCTTTATATTCGTGTGAAGGCGCAACGACTGTTGCCGTTCCTCCATCACGGAAGTCCCACGCGTATGAAAGAATATCAAAAGTGTTCGGGCTGATCGGCACATTCGATGCATCAAACTTGATGGTAATGGGTGCCGTCAAACCAATTGTATTCTCCGGTTCGGTCATGATGGCCGCTGTCGGAGCCCGTTCAACCGGAACTCTCCTCGAACTCAAAAAGATGTAAATTCCAACCCAGATAAAGACGATAAAGAGAAGCAGAAGTCCTGTGATTCCGGCTTGTGTTACGCCTTTTTTGCGGGCAGGCTTATCGTCCTTGCGCGCCATGAAGAAACGGAACATTCCTACTACTGCGAGGAGGAACAGTACCACTGACACCGTTCCGAAAATAAGATTCACGAGCAGGATGAGCGTGTTGATGAACGTGCCCGTATCCATACCCAATGATCGCGCCAGCGGGTTTTCACCCGATGCCGTGGTCTGACCGACAAATATAAGAACGAGAATTATAAAAAGAAGAATCGCCCCGCCGGAGCATCCGGCGCATCCGAAAATAAGCTTCTTCGGATTCGGTGGTTTTCTTATTGCCGCTGATCCGGGGGCTCCCGGCATTCCGGGGCGTGCAGGACCAGGCTGTCCGGGCCTCATTGGTTGAGGCTGCATCGGGCGCGGCTGTTGTGGCATTTGAACTGGAGCTGGTGCAGGAGGAGCCGGTTGTGGTGTAACTGGCTTAACGGCAGGCTGCGGTGCGGGCACCGGCATTGCGGCCGGAGCGGGCATTGGAGCGGGTGCTGGTGCCTGTGTCGGATTAACAGGCTGCACAGGAGTCGGTGCTGAAGGGGGTACAACCGGTGTCACAGGTACCTGCGGAGCCGATTGTACCGGCTGTGCGGGCATTTGCTGAACCGGAGTTCCGCTTTGCGGAGCCTGTGCCGGCATTCCTGGTTGATTTTGGCCCCCTTGCGGCAGACCCTGTCCGTTTGCCATTTTTATTTTTCTTTAGAGAGACGTTTGAGTGTTAAAAACAGTATACCAAATCCCGCGATGCTTACAAGCAAAGCTGGCATCCCGGACTCATTAACATCGAAAATGTTTGCTCCAAGTCCGCCGGAGCTGCCGGACGTAGTACCTGTGGGCGACGTCGTGGTCGGCGCAGGAGCTGCAGGCGCTTTAACATTTACGAAGTTCGTAATGCGCGCCTCATTTCCCTCGCTGTCCGTTACTGTGAGTTTAGCCCGGAAAATTCCGTAGTCGCCATAATCATGAGTCGGACTCTGTTCTCCCGATTCAAGATCGTTGTCTTTTATGCCGTCGCCGTTGCCGTCAAAATTGACGTTAAAATCCCAGGCCCATTCGGCCAGATTCGCACCGCTTGCCGTATCGGAGGTGGACGTATCAGTGAATTTCACCTGCGTGCCTGTCCCCTGCTGTGCAGAGTTAAAGCTTGCTGAAGGAGGTTTTGCAACGCTGTCCACGTAAATTGTCACAGGATCTGAAAGAGCTTCGGACTCGTTATTATCCTTCACTTTGAGTCTGACTCTTATACCGTCTTTCGCCGGAGTATCAAAAACATGGCTCACATTGGATCCCCCGTTATCAGTATTATTGGCGAAACCGTCACCCTCAAAATCCCAGTAGTACGCGACGATCTGACCATCAGGGTCTGTTGAGCTGCTGGAGAAGTTCACCACATCTCCGACAAAAATGCTTGTACGGTCGACATTAAAGGATGCAACGGGTGCATCGTTCGGCCCGTTCACAACATCCAGTGTCGCCGTTCTGCTGTCATCCAGAAGATCCCGACTGCTCACCGTATTGTTCTCGTCATCCGTAATCGCGACAGCGAATTTGTAAGTTTTCTGTTCACCCTCTTCGCCGCGTGTTCCGATAGTTACCGTCGCAGTTGCTGCCTGCGTCACCTGTACGCCGAGTTCATCGGCATCGTTGTTCGGATCGAAATACCACCATCGGTAGCGTGTAATTCTACCGTCCGCATCTTCCGCGCCGACTGCGCCGAGCGTCACCGTTACCGGTGTTGTAAGACTTGTTGTCGTCGGAGCAGCGACAATGCTTCTCAGCGTTGGCGCAAGACCCACAACTTCGATGGTCACTTTATCCAGAGGAGACACCTGACTTACATCGCTGGAGTTTGTTACTTTTAATGATGCTTCGTACGTGCCGAGTTCCTTATAGGTATGATTGATTTTTTCCTGCGTGGCGCGCTGACCGTCACCGAAATCCCAGCTGTAGTTCAGCCGGCGTCCAGTGCCGTCCGTGTTGAGCGACCTGTTTGCATCGAAGGTTACAACGTCAGAGCGTCCGACCTGAATGACCTGCGTCGTATCGAACACTTCCTCATTATTTATCAGTACACCTGCAACGGCCACCGGCGTGTCGCTCGATCCAATGAACACTTTTCGCGCGGTGGTGTTGTCTTCGTCATCCTGATCGAAGACGCTGGCCTTTACGGCGAAGTTTCCGGCCTCCTTATAGTTATGAATAATGCTCCCCGTCCCGCTCATCTCTCCGTTTTCTGTTTCGCCGTCCCCAAAGTCAATTTCGTAGGCGATAGCTTTTTCGCTCACAAGCGTGAACGTGATCGGTGCCGTCGCTACGCCGCTCTCGTCGGCAGCGAGGATGGCCGATATTTTGTCGGTTCCACCCCAGGCAATATCGATCACCTTATCGATGACGACATCTTTTTCAAACGGTTCGCTCGGCTGTTCAGCGTTCGGGCCGTATCCATTCGGGTCTACCGCCACGAGCGTCACCACATAGCTCCCCTTTTGATTGAATTTAATCCTCGGCTTCTCGGATGTTGGCGTCGTCCCTTCCTCAAAAGCGAATCCGTCACCGCTTGTCTGCCCGTTCACCTGCCACTCATAGTTCAGGGTCGAGTCTGACGTTCCGTCAGGATCGTAGCTGAGACCGCCATCAAAATGGACGAGGGAGGGTTGCGTCGAATCCGGAATATCGTAGGTGTACTGCGCTTCAGGTGCAGCGGATTCAACGGTCATATTTATTGTTTCGTTGTCCGTTTCACCAAGGTTATCAGTGATATTGAGTTCAATGCGATACGTTCCAGGCTTCGTAAATGAGGCCTTGAATGTTTCAGCATCCGTTCCGGATTCAATTTTCGTTGCTTCCGGTGCCAGAGTTTTCCATTCATAGGTTGAAATCTGTCCGCCGTCGCTCGTTGAGCTTCCGCCGTCAAAACTGAACGTCTGGTTGACTTTGCCGAGAGTTCCGGGGGCCACGTTAATTCGTGCAATCGGCGATCCGACGACAATATTGACGACTTTGCGGTCAACGTTATTCTGAGTGTCCGTCACCTCCAGATACATCTGGTACGTTCCGGCTTCCGCATAAATATGTGTTTGAGTCAGCTGTATACCGTCACCCGACTGGACGACCTCCGGCGAGTTGTCTCCAAAATTCCACTTCACGCTCTGGAGTTTTGCCTTATCGGTTTCCGTAGCGTCGAACTCAACGCCTGCAGCCGCCTCACTCGGCGACATTTTCAGCACACCGCGGTCTATCAACAGAGCTCCCGTCTGATCGTCGTACATGCGAAGATCAAAAGTTTCGTCGCCAATCGTAGCCTTCAGGAAAATTTTGTTGACCGGCGTTCGTACCGTAATCCGGAGCGACGCAAAACCGTCAGCCACTGCTGTTTCTCCCGTCTGTGCAGGCGGCGCTTTGACGGTCAACTTCACAACATACGAGCCGGGTTTTTCAAAAGTATGCGTTACCGTCGGACCCGTGTCACTGTTCTTCGTGGAAGATGTGTCTCCGAAATCCCAGTTGAAATCTGTCAGCGTACGTCCGTTCGGATCAATACTTCTGAGGGAGTCAAAATTCACAATCAGCGGCGCGCTTCCTTCGGCCACATCGGCCTGAATGGCCGCATAGACGAAGATAATATCTTTCACCTTATTATAGAGATCGGAGAGAGACTGGAGCGCTTTCAACACATCGGTATTCGTAACGGTCGCTTTCGCCACCTGGGCATAGGCAACCTTTATGGCTGTCCGGGCATAGAATGGAAGTTCCGTCAGCTGACCGGATTGCAAAAGTGCGTTCAGGTCTGCTTTTACTTTATCAAAAGCTGCCGTCACTTCCGGAAGTGAAGCCGCTGTTCCAATCTGCGCTCTCAACTCTTTTATCTGGTTCCATGTATCGGCAACGGCAAGTCCGAAATCTTTTTCGTTTGCCTGCTTTATATCTGTGGCCAGAGTGTTCAGACTTGTCTGGAGTGTTGCTTTTCGCGCGGTCCAGAAATTCTGCGCCCACTTCACCTCATCCCCGCCCTGCTGTGAAAGCGCAGCGTTTGACTGCTGGAGATTGACGCTTAACACGCTCAAGCTGCCCAGAGCTTTTTCCTGGACGGAGCCGATCGGATTTGCTTTCTGCTGAATGCTTTCAACAATGGTCTGTTTGTTCGTCACCAATGTTGCAAAATCACCTGACGTTCCGACATCAGGAATAAGCTTTAAATTTTCCACATCAATTCTGACCTGCGCAAAATTCTGATAGGCGGTCAATAAATCCCTCGCAACGGTGACAACCCGGGTTGATGCCGTGTTAAAAAGCAGACGGCGGGCCTTGGCCTGGTCTTCAGGCGAAAGTCCGGAGAGCTGCTGCTGCAATGCAGCACTCTGAAGTTGGGCCGTGCCCTGGTCCGTCCCTGACGGAGCCTGCAGAATGGTGTTCACGATTGCAAAAGATCCCAGGATGATGATGATACCGATAAGGGCATATGAAATGCTCTTTTTCCCTTTTCCGGCCTGTTCTTCATTGCCGGCGGCCGTCACATACATGAAGCCTCCGTAGATAATGATAATCACGGCGGTAAGTCCCAGAAATCCCAGGACAAAGTTTGTCACCTGCAGAATGAAATCGCGTGCGTTCGTCTGCTGAACCAGTCCGCCGCTGTACCCCTCCGTGCTGGGCGGTTCCAGTCCGCCGGTAAACTCTGTAAAACTTGTTGCCGTGGAGTCCCCTGCCGCATCACCGAAAAGCCCTCCCAATGTCCCAAGCGGATCTGTTACGAGGCCGCCGACAGTTGTACCGATGCCAACACCGGCCTGGCAGCCGAGTTCGCATGTGACGTTGCCGCCGCACTCATCAATACAGGTCTGAATGCCCGCACCCTGGTGCTCTTCCCACCAGGCAGCGCTCCCTGGGGCTTGGGCGTTCGCCAGAGTACTGAACCCTGACAGGCCAACAATGGCTATCAGAAGTCCTAGAAGTAGGAGAGATGCGATGCCGCTTTTGGCTGCGTTTTGGTGGGGGTGCATTGTTTTTTGGTTTATTTTTTGTTTTTTTATCTTTTTATAATACCCTTTTTTTGCTTCCGGTTCAATCTTTGCTCTATTCCGTCACCGGATTGCCGACGAACTACTGCCCCAGGTTGGGTACCGCACCCGGAGCTTCGAATTTGACGAACGTGTTTACGAGCGCAAAGGCTGCCATGGCTATGACAATACCGATTGCGGCTCCCATTAAAACTTTTTTTGCCTTGGCCGTCTGATCCTCTTTCCCGGTTGCGGTGACGTACAGAAAACCTCCATACATAAACATCGCAATCGCCACCGTTGCTATGAATGCCGAAACGAAATTCGTGATGTTCACGATCAGTTCGCGGGCGCGATTCACGTCCGAAAGTTGTGAACCCTGTTCCGGAAAGACGATATCTTTCACGAGAAGTTCCGATACGCCGACCAGCACAAGTCCCGCAATTGCCCACATGATCTGTTTTTTTGTTTTCCCCAGGATCTCTTCATTACCGGCGCTCAAAACCATGCGGATGCCGGAGATGACGATCATCAGAACGGCTATGGCTCCAATAAAGTATTCGATGAAATTATAGAGGCCGCGGATTTGCTCTGTGCCCCTTTCCGCTGCCATCTGAGCATCGGCTTCGCTCCGGAAAACTTCACCCTGCTCCCCGAAGAACACCTCTTTCACCAGGACATCAGCCATCATAATCACAATCAGTCCGATGAGCGCGTATTTGATGTTTTCTTTCTGCTGGCCGGCAATCTCTTCAATCTGTTTACCGGCAGTAATAAGGCGCACGCCGGATGCAATAATGACGATCACGGCTATAGTGCCCATTCCGTATTTCAAAAGATC
>DATDOI010000041.1:0-2796 GCA_035293325.1 Candidatus Altimarinota bacterium | reverse complement strand
TCATGAAGTCTCAAAGTTTTATCGAAAGCTGTTTTCTCCAGAGCGCCTTCCTCTTTTGATTGAAGCAGATTTTTGATTTCCGTCGTCAGATTGGGATCATCCATCTCCTCCTTTAAAAGTTCCTGAAGATTTTTAAGCCTGCCCCAGATCCAGACCGCAATCCTCTCGGCGGAGGGATTCTCCAGTACGTCATTCAGAAGGCAATGATCAAGCGCGTCCAGAACCCTCTTTTTCACGATCCTCTTGAGAACGACAAAATCTATCACCAGTCCGTTGCTTTGCACGGCACCTTCAAGCGTAACGCTCAAACGGTACGTATGCCCGTGCATGCGCTCACACTTACCGTAGTAATTGGTAAGAAAGTGAGCCGAATCAAAACTGAACTCTTTGGTGACAAACATAGTGTTCTCTTAGGAATGCATGATAGCATGAACCATGTCCACCACCCGCCGCGTCTGTTGTACATCATGCACGCGCAGAATTCCAGCCCCGTTCATCACCGCAACCGCGCATGCGGCCAGACTGCCTTCCAGTCTTTCCTCAATCGGTCCGGGAATAAAAGATTTTCGGGAAGGGCCTACCAGAATCGGCAACCCGAAATCTTTCAACTCATCAAGACGATTCAGAAGCTGAAGACTGTATTTTGGATCGGAACTCACAAAAGCCCCCATGCCGGGATCAAGAATAAACCGCGATTTTTTTATGCCCTGCCGTACGCCGTACTCAATCCGATCACTCAGAAAATCCCGCACCGTCGCTACAACGTCATCATACTGTTGTGGCTCGCGTGTTGTGCGCGCGGATGGATCCTTGGAGTACATAATCACAACCGGGGCATCGTATTTCGCAAGAGCCTGGGCCATCGTGGGATCACCACGCAGAGCCGTCACGTCATTCACCATGTCTACCCCGATATTCAAGGCGTGAAGGGCAACATCGGCTTTACAGGTATCAACGGAAAGAATGACATCCGTCTCCTTGCGCAATTTTTCAAACACGGGAATAACTCGTTCAAGCTCATCCTTCAAAGACACATCTTGGGAACCAGGCCCGCTCGACTCACCTCCAACGTCAATAATATCAGCCCCTTCACGCACCATTTCCAGAGCTCGCTTCAAAGCCTTATCCGGATGAGCATATTTCCCGCCATCAGAAAAAGAGTCGGGCGTCACGTTCAATATGCCCATCACCAGGGGTTTTCCGTTGTTATCGGGCAGGTTCATGCGTATCGAACTTTAATCCCCATTTCTTTTCAAAAAATCGCGAGTCATAACGCGTGTGGGTTCATCGTCTCCAATATCTGAATCAAGAGGAACAACATCCGCATCCGGAAGATAGCCTGCTGCAGCAAGTTCGTCAGCTTCCGGGATATAATTGCCGTCACCGTCAAAACGATGGAGAGGAAACTCAACGAACGTCTGTTCCTCATCCACACGGTCATACGGCATTAAATGCCGCGTCCCGCTGTTTGCACCGTTTGTTCCGTTCGTACTGTTCGCAGGAGACTGTCCTCGAACGGACTCTCCTATACATTTCTGAATACCCGACAAAGCTCTGTCATCGTCAAGAAGAACCGGAAGATCCCGGTGCTGCAAGCCGTCGAGATCACCTCTTTCTATTGCGTGGTAATCTCCATCCACGTCAAACTCAGTTCCCGCGGGCATGCGGTCTGTCTGCGGTCCACTATATGCGTCTTCGGTAGGATTACTTGAAGCCATACTCTGATTTTTTCGTGAAAAAATTATATACCTGTAGAACCACCAAGTATTCTACCGGGCCGCAACCAAAAAGCAACTGGCAGATTCGTCAAGCAGCCTCACTCGACAAAGCCACCCTCAAAGATTCGGCTTTCTGAAGGGTTTCCTCATATTCAGCCTCAGGATCGGAATCAATCGTCACCCCTCCCCCCACATGGTACAACACCTTTTTATCCTTCAGGAGCATCGTCCGGATAAGGATATTGAAATCGGCATCTCCGCTAAAACTGAAATACCCGGCGGAACCCGTATAGACGCCTCTTTTAAAATCTTCCAGATGGTCAATGATCTCTATCGTCCTTTTCTTGGGACAGCCGGTGATTGATCCACCCGGAAACATCGCCTCAAAAACATCCAGCGCATCCTTATTGCGGTCGAGCTCTCCGCTCACTTTTGAAACGGTATGAATGACATGCGCATATTTCTGGATCTGGCGATGCTCGATAACCTTCACGGAACCGGGCCTGCACACTTTACCAAGATCATTCCTCTCAAGATCAACGATCATAGCCAGCTCGGCCATATCCTTCGCCGAGGCCAGAAGTTCCTTTTCGAGTTTTGCGTCTTCACGGCTATTTCTTCCGCGGCGCACCGTCCCCTTGATCGGCCAGGTTTCAAGGAAATTTTTCCTCTTCCTTAAAAGCAGCTCCGGCGAAGAACTGACAATGGAAAAATCCGGATACTGAAAGTAACAGGAAAAAGGACTCGGGTTGGATGCAGAAAGTTTTTTGAAGAGACTCCATGGATCTTTGGTGCATTTCGCGCTGAAACGCTGAGAAAAATTAACCTGATAGGACTCCCCGCGCTTTAAATATTCCTTGAGCTCCAGAACTTTTTTTATGTACTGGTTTTTGGTCATATTGGAAGAAAGGTTTCCAAGCTCCCCGCTCCTTATAAACGCCGGCGACCGGGCAACATCGCGCTGAATCTGTTTCACTTTTTCCGCCGCTGAATGAGTCGTCTCTCCCAGACCAAGAAAAAAAATCTGCCGGGCTTCATGATCAAACGCCACAAGTTTATCCGTAAACGCAAAACAGAA
>DATDOI010000040.1:0-2092 GCA_035293325.1 Candidatus Altimarinota bacterium | reverse complement strand
TCGATCAGCTCCTCCATTGAGAAAATCTCTTTTTCAATTCCTGCGCCGGGATGCCAGCCCAGGAGGGCGACAAAGTTGATGAGCGCCTCTTTGCTGTACCCTTTCTCCAGGTAACTCTCCACGCTCACATCTCCCTGCCGTTTGGAAAGTTTTGATTTATCCTTATTCAGCAGCAGAGGGAGGTGCGCATATTCCGGTGGTGTCCACCCGAACGCTTCGTACAAAAGGAGATGTTTCGGCGTTGAAGGAAGCCACTCTTCTCCCCGAATCACGTGAGTAATCTGCATAAAATGGTCGTCCACGACATTCGCCAGGTGGTACGTGGGGAAATTGTCGGATTTCATCAGAACCTGGTCGTCTACCGTTGAGGTTTCAAATGATACGACTCCCCGGACATGATCTTTGAACTGCACTTTACGGCCATGCGGAATCTTCTGGCGAATAACGAAAGGTGTTCCGGCTTTCTTTTTTTCTTCGATTTCGGACGCAGAGAGGTTCAGGCACGTACGGTCGTACATGGGCGCTTTTTTTGCCGCCGTCTGTCTTTCTCTCATCTGTACAAGCCTTTCAGCAGTGCAGAAACAGGGGTATGCGGCTTTCAATTCGATCAGTTTTTGCGCGTGTTCCCGGTACATTTCCGTTCGTTCGGACTGAATGTAGGGGCCGTGATCGCCCCCGACGCCTGGTCCCTCGTCAAAACTTATTCCGACCGTCGTAAGCGTATTGATGAGGCTCTCAACGGCTCCTTCCACGTACCTTTTCTGGTCGGTATCCTCAATTCTTAACAAAAATCTGCCTTTATTCTGGCGTGCGTAGAGGTAACTGTAGAGGGCGGTTCTTAAACCTCCTACATGCAGATAACCTGTTGGAGAAGGCGCAAAACGGGTGCGAACCATGACAAAACGTGACGGGAACAGATGCATCATATCAGAACTCGGCAGCTCCGTCTTTGGGTCAAAATATGGACAAAATTGTTTAAATATTTTATAGTATGATTGTCATAACATTTTCACCATGGGAGTGAACCAGCCAAGCTATCCTCCGGATGAACCTCTTCAGCCCGAACAGGCTCAAGGTTATGAGGTCCAGTATAATGAACCTCCGGAGAGAGTTCTTCATCTGATGGTTGATGAACTTGAGAGAAACGCCAGCGGTCTCTACACCGACGGCATTACTTTTGAGAGAATATGCACATCTATGGGGGCAAAAAAAACGCATGCGGACTACGGTAATTTTGGATGGGCGTTCCATCAGCTGGTGAAAACCGGGTTTTTGATCCCGAAACGTAATCGACAGGGAGAAACTCTGCCCGATGAGTCTCAAAAAGGACCCTTTCAGCGCACATACCAGCTGAATCCCGATTACCGGGAAGCTCCGGAACCGGACGAAGAGACCGAATCTTGACTCCATTATTAAATGTTGTATTGAGACGGAGGGTATTTGAATGTATAATTGTCTCGTTTTCTTAATTTCAGGTTATGGCTCGAAGACGGCGCAACAAAAACGCTCGCCGAAAAAATTCGGCGCGTTCCAGAGTTGCCCTTGAGATTAACTCTTCCGTTGTGCGTGAGATCTGGGCGGTTATTCATCTCGCATTGGGGGTTTTTACATTTCTAAGTTTTAACAGGAGTTTCGGCATTGTAGGAGAGGTATGGATTGGAATATTGAATCCCGTACTGGGATGGGGCGTGCAGGTCGTTCCCTATATTTTCCTCTTCTGTTCCCTGATGCTTTTCTTTTCCAGACGGGTCAGCTTTCCTCTGGCCAAGCTCATGGGGATTTTTCTTATCGTTGTTTCCGTTCTGAGTATTTTGCACCTCTATGTGCCCATGGATTCCATTTACGCCGAGGCGCAGGCTGGGCGTTACGGCGGTTACGTCGGGTTTGTTACCAATTTTTTGTTCCGTCAGGTTTTGAGTCTTGAGTATATCGGCGCTGCGGCGATCTTTTTGACCGCGCTCCTGATCGGCACACTCCTTACTTTTGAGATTTCGCTCGGGGCTCTTGTCCGTTTCCTTAACCCTCAAATCAAGATCGTGAGGAAACCGGGGCGGAAAAAGGCTGGAGTCGGAACGGAAGAAGACGAAGCTGA
>DATDOI010000039.1:0-2996 GCA_035293325.1 Candidatus Altimarinota bacterium | reverse complement strand
AGCAGGTGGTCCGCAATCTGCTTGGTATTCAGCGGAACAGGAATCTGTCGGACAAGATGCTGGAAGCCATGTACGCCGTGCGCATCAGCAACGTCTACACAAAAGACCAGATCCTGGAGCTCTATTTAAACCGCATCTATTACGGCAATTTATCATACGGGGCCGAATCCGCGGCGCTGGACTATTTCGGGAAGCATGTTCGGGATCTGGATCTGGCGCAGGCATCTTTTCTTGCGGGACTCCCTCAGTCGCCTTCCCGCTATAACCCGTTCGTCAGTTTTGAGGAAGCAAAAAAACGTCAGCGGTATGTGCTGGAACGGATGGATGTGCATGACTTCATTACTGCGGAAGAGCGCGATGCGGCGTATGGCGAGGCACTCCAATTGAAACCAAAGAAGCACGGAATCAAAGCTCCTCACTTTGTGCATTACATATTGAATGAGCTTGAAGAAAGTTTTGGTCCGGAAGCTGTTATTCGCGGCGGGTTGAACGTTTACACGACCCTCGATTACGATCTGCAGCTTGTTGCGGAAGATACGATCGATCGCCACGTCACCGAGTTGGCAAAAAACCACGTCGGGAGCGGCGCGCTCGTTTCTATGGACGTAAAAACAGGACAGGTTCTGGCCTGGGTGGGGAGCGCTGATTACTTTAATGAAGAGATTGATGGGGCCGTTGATATCGTGACGTCACTTCGTCAGCCCGGTTCCTCAATCAAACCTCTCAACTATCTCGCCGCTTTTGAAAAAGGGTACACTCCGGCAACCGTTATATTCGATATTCCCACGCAGTTTACGACTCAAACAGGCCCTTATACTCCCAAAAACTATGACCTGGATTATCACGGCCCCGTTCGGATTCGCACCGCGCTTGCCAGTTCCTACAATATTCCGGCCGTGAAGACGCTGGAGTACGTGGGGGTTCCAAATTTCATCAATTTCCTTTCAACGTTCGGTGTCGACACGCTGAAAGAGCCGGCTGAGCATTATGGTCTGGCGCTCACGCTCGGCGGCGGCGAGGTTCGCCTTATAGATATGGCGCAGGCTTTCAATGTGATTGCGAACTACGGCATGAGGCTTGAGCCTGCGACTCTATTGAAGGTTACGGATAAGGACGGTGTGGCGGTTTCCGAAACGAAGCCGCCGTCCGGCAAATATATTCTGGGACCCCAGGGACGGGAGCATGCGTATCAGATTATTGATATTCTGAAAGATCCCGATGCGCGCATACCCGGTTTCGGGGAGGGCAGCGTTCTGGAGATCAGCCGGGAGGCGGCCGTCAAAACGGGAACAACCCGCAACTTCCGCGATAACTGGACGATCGGTTTCACTCCTGATCTGCTCACGGCCGTGTGGGTGGGTAATGCCGATGCGACTCCCATGGAAAATATTTCCGGAATAGATGGCGCTGCTCCGATCTGGGCGGATTTTATGGAGGCGGCTTTAAAATCTGTTCCCGATTCGACCTTTGAAATTCCCTCAAATCTTAGGGAAGTTGAAATTTGCGCCCTCTCCGGAATGCTCCCGACGGAACTTTGCACGGAAAGATTTTATGAGTGGTTTGTTGCCGGTTCGGAACCGAAAGAGCCTGATAATTACTACCGGATGATGACCATAAATACGGCAACCGGCCGGATTATTGATGAAAGATGCCAAAAAAGCTATTCCAGCTCTCTATTAGAACAAAAAGTGCTTGTCGCCTATCCTCCGGAATTACAAAAATGGGCAACCCAGAAAGGCCTTGGATTAGCTCAAATCGAGCCGTGCATACCCCCTCTTGATTACGCATCCGGCTCCTCAAACGGCTATACAAATGAACAGGCCGGACAGCTTTTAGTAGATAACCCTGCCCAAAACGACGAGTATCTGTTGGACAGTGGGCTGCCTTTAAATGACCAGCGCGTCCCTTTTCGGGTAACCGTTCCATATGGAACGCAGTCCGTTGAGTATCTGGTTGATGGAGTGTCGGCCGGCTCCTCCGGCGAGGCTCCTTTTACATTCCTTTGGCCTCCCGTTTCGGGAACTCACACCCTGAAAGCCGTCGCCACTCTCTCCGACGGTACTTCCGTCCAAAGCAGTGAAATAAAATTTATCGTCCACTGAATTATTTACCCGAAGAAGTTAAAAGCGGGCGATGATGTCAAAGCAGGGATCTTACTTTTATAATGCAATGATATTCGGGGAGCTGGCGTTTTCCTTGCTTGTGACGTCACCGTTGATAGGTGACAGAGCAAGTAAGGAAAACTCCAGCCTGAAAATTTTGTAATACAAATTTCAGCCGCCTGTTTTGAACGTCAGCACCGATTTTCTTGATTATGTTTTCCCTTTCCACTAATTTAGACAGTATCGCGGTCGAGCCGGATTCAACGGCATCGGCCTCCGTAAAACCGCCTCGTGAGCGGGGACTGATGGATCTCCAGGAAGAACAACAATTAGTGGAGGATGCCAAAACCAACACCGAAAGTTTTGGAAAGCTTTATGATCTCTATTTTCCTAAAATATTCGCTTTTGTAAGAGCAAAAACGAATAACCGTGATGATGCGGAAGATCTGGTGAGCGAAGTGTTCATGAAGGCGCTGGAAAATATTCCGAACTACGAATGGCGCGGTATCCCCTTTGCGGCATGGCTCTTTACCATCGCCCGAAATACGCTCAACAACTACTATGTAAAATCCGGAAAGACCAAACATTCCGATCTGGAAGAGGCGCGTCTGGTGGTTGAGGATGAACAGCAGGTCTCCCCGCATAAAAAAGCCGCCCAGGAGGAGCTGGCGGAACAGGTCCGCGCAGTGTTGGCCGAACTTCCGGAGAAAGAGCTGAATGTTGTGCAGCTGAAATTTTTCGCTCAGCTGAACAATCGTGAAATCGTGCATGTTACCGGCCTTTCCGAGAGTAACGTTGCCGTCATTCTTTTCCGCACACTCAAAAAAATAAAACCTGATCTGCAGTATTTTGCCTGACTAAAAAATAACCTTTTGAAGCATGTTGTTCAAAAAT
>DATDOI010000038.1:0-2992 GCA_035293325.1 Candidatus Altimarinota bacterium | reverse complement strand
AGGGGAGGGAAGCCTTTTTTGTTTTTGTATCCGACTCAAAATTGAGCGATAAGAATCCTTAAGGCCCATTATAGTCCAATTCCTATTTCACCACAAAACTAACGAGCTTTCCCGGGACATAGATTTTTTTGACCGGAGTTTTTCCTTCCATGTGTCGGGCGACATTTTCAATAATTGATGCCTGCGCAAAGATTTCATCCTCCTGTATTCCGGTCGCAACCTCAAGCTCACCGCGCACTTTTCCGTTTACCTGTACGGCAAGCGTCATGGTGTCAGTAACAAGGAAAGATGGATCGTAACCGGGCCATGGTTGATCAACAATACTGAATTTTTCCCCCATAATCTCCCACAACTCTTCCGCCAGATGCGGAGCCAGAGGAGAGATCAGCATCGTCGCCAGTTTTTTTGCCTCCCGATTGATGCCGGTTTTATGGCACCCGTTCACAAACTCCATCAATGCGGCGATGGCCGTGTTGAACTGCATTTTTTTCATATCTTCCGTCACACGCTTGATGGTGGCATGCAGATTTCTTTTCATGGCCGGTTCGTCGGTCACCTTTTCTTCTCCGCTTTTTCCGTCACTACTCATTAAAAGATAGAAACGCTCCACAAAACGCGCGACGCCGGTAATACCCTTGTCGCTCCAGTCGCCTCCTTCCGTGAAGGGACCCATAAACATAAGGTACATGCGAAAAACGTCGCTTCCGTACGTATCAACAAAATCGTCCGGACTCACCACGTTTCCCTTGCTCTTGCTCATCTTTACTCCCTTGTTCGTTATGAGACCCTGATGCACGAGCCTCTGGAAAGGCTCATCATGTGAAACGAATCCAAAATCTTTTAATACCATCATGACAAAGCGTGCGTAAATCAGATGCATACACGCGTGCTCAGGTCCGCCGATATACATATCAACCGGCATCCATTTTTTCTCCATCCGGGGTTCAACAAAATTTTTCTCTCCACCCTCCGCACCGGTCATCAGATACCTCAGATAATAAAAACTTGAACACACGAACGTATCCATGGTGTCGTATTCGGGCGTCCAGCCTTTTCCGAAAATTTTCTCCGTTCGCGCGGCAAACTCTTTGGAATAGGTAAGTGGAGATTCCCCTTTGGGTTTGAACTCAACGTCCGTGGGCAAAAGCCATGGTAAATGTTCCTCCGGAACAGGATGCGGTTTTCCGTCAGGATCATAAACGATCGGGATCGGCGCGCCCCAGTACCGCTGTCGTGAAAGGAGCCAGTCCCGCAGACGAAAATTGACGACAGGATTTCCTTTTTCTTTTTCCCCCAGCCACGCCGCAATTTTTTTTCGCGCTTCCGCCGATGTGAGACCGGAAAAATCTCCTGAATCGTACAGAATACCGTCATCGCCAAAACATACTTTTAGCGAACGGATATCAGCGTCATCGGACCCATCCGCCGGTTGAATCGTCGTCTTCAAAGAGATTTTGTATTTTTTCGCGAACTCAAAATCACGCTCATCGTGGGCATCGCCAAATACCGCCCCGTGCCCGTATTGCGCCAACACAAAATCCGCAACCCACACAGGAATTTTTTCTCCATTCGCCGGATTAACGGCAAAAGCCCCTGTAAATATTCCTGTTTTTTCTTTGGCCAGATCCGTGCGCTGCAGCTCTGTCTTTTTAGCCGCCTGCTCACGGTATTTTATAACACTCTTTTTTTCAGATTCCGCCGTAATAGTATCCACCAGGGGATGCTCCGGCGCAAGTACCACAAAAGCCGCGCTGAAAAGAGTATCAACCCGGGTCGTGAAAACGGTGATGACCTCTTTTGATCCTTCAATTTCAAATCGAACCTCCGCGCCCTCGCTTCTGCCGATCCAGTTTCGCTGCATCAGCTTTGTTTTTTCCGGCCAGGCCAGTGTATCCAGTCCATCAATCAATCGTTGAGCATAGGAAGTGATCTTCCAGAACCACTGGTTCAGAGGTTTCTGGATAACCTGGGCTCCGCAGCGTTCGCAGGTTCCATCCTGGGCCTGTTCATTGGCAAGAACCGTCTGATCATTGGGGCAGAAATTCACGGACGCCACTTTTTTATACGCCAGCCCGTTTTTGAACATCTGCAAAAAAAGCCACTGCGTCCAGCGGTAATATTCAGGTCGGCTGGTATCCAGAGTTTTTTCCCAGTCGTACATGGTCCCGATCCGCCCGAGCTGCTCCGTCATCGTGGCGGTATTTTTGCGGGTGGATTCGTCCGGATGGATGCCCGTCTTGATGGCATGGTTTTCCGCAGGCAACCCGAAAGCGTCGTAACCCATGGGCTGGAACACGTTGAACCCCTTCATGCGCATGTACCTGCCCCACGTATCTGCGGGTCCATAATTATACCAGTGCCCGATATGGAGTTTGTCGCCCGAAGGGTACGGGAACATCACCAGATTGTAGTACTTGGGCCGGTCTTGAACCTTTTCCACGCTGGAACCAAGATCCGTCCGGTAAAGGCCGGCCTGTTTCGCGCCTGCACCAAGATCCGTCTGGTAGAGTTTTGTTTCCGCCCAGCGTTTTCGCCATTTTTGCTCCGTCTCACGATGATTATATTGGGGCATGAAAATTTCAGTTCGATACGCCGCTCATTCTAGCAGAATCACTTCCCGTGTCGATTGTGTCTCAGTAAAACCGCACAGGCAAGCCAGAAATTGCATGTTTACTCCGCGTCAACTACCTTTGATTTGCAAGGGTAAAAAATGGTAATTTTGGCTTATTCATGATAATTTATGGCTGCCGAACTTTCCTCTGGAAAATTTATTTCCTAATTTTTCCTTATGGTAATGTCGGATGAAAAACTGTTTCGGCTCTGCAAATATTATGGAGAGCAGGCGCGCGCGTGGCGTCAAAAATTTTGCGGATTACTCCCGGAAGTGAACCGAAGAAAACTCCATGAACGCAAAGGGTTCGGATCGATTTTTGAGTTTGCAAAAAAACTTGCAGGATTGAGCGAAGAGCAGGTACGAAGAGTTTTGAATCTG
>DATDOI010000037.1:0-6640 GCA_035293325.1 Candidatus Altimarinota bacterium | reverse complement strand
GCTTGAGAATACCGGTATAGTAGGGAAAACGAAGTTCATAAACACCTCGTCCTTTACCGGGCGCCTCTTTTAAAACGACGTTTCCTTTTCCACCCATGTCCTGGACCGATTCGTACGAAACGGACATCCCCTCCCCTGTCCCGCCTCCGTACGGCATGTAGACCTGGGCACCATATTCCGCCGGTTTTTCCGCAAGCTCCGGAGCATTTTTTTGCAAAGCGCGCTGGCGGCGGTCATTCCACATTTCATCCGTAATGCTTTCATCGCCTGCCATCGCTATCATTTCCGGCAACGTCGCCTCAAGCTCAACATTCGTATTTACCGCATACTGAACATCTCCGACGATATCCGCAAAGAGCGCCAATAACTTTTGTTTGTCTTTTTTATCGACGCCGTTTTCAAGAAAAATCCCGACAAAGTCATCACGCAGTTTCTTCTTTTTCCCCTCCTCCAGCTGATCAAAGACAATCATTTCATCCTCATTGCGCTTCACGAACTGCAATACATCATCCTGAATTTTATCAACGCGTTCCTTTTCTTTCGCGGGATCGGAATCCTTACCGGAGAGCTTATCAAGCGCCCTGCCGGTTCTCCCCTTAATAATCTGTGAACGACAGGCGTTAATGTAGTCCGCGCCCTTTTCCAGAACAAAATCTTCCAGTGTCACCGTTGAGGCAAACTCCTTATTTTTTTTTACTTTCTCGCCGTACTCCTTTTCCCATTTCTTATAGAGTAGGCGGAATTTCTTTGGCGTAAAAATTCTGTCCATAACCTG
The DNA here is from genome assembly GCA_035293325.1 of Candidatus Altimarinota bacterium. GTDB lineage: Bacteria > Patescibacteriota > Gracilibacteria > UBA1369 > UBA1369 > DATDOI01. Next base: position 5,865 of record DATDOI010000037.1, on the reverse strand, counting down.
TCTGCGCGCATCCGGCGCGTCGCTCATGCCCATGCGATCAACAGACTGCTCCACAGTTTTTTTATACTGAACTTTTTCCTCCTGTGACAGCGGATCCTCCTTGTCATCCACAACGTCTATGCCAAGCTCCTCTTCCAGATAGCGATCCGCCGAGCGGGTCATGGCTCTCGCCGTGCGACCAATGGCAGCAAGTCTCTCCTGAAAAACTTTATGACGTGCTATCGTCTGAGGCCTTGGTCCGGACATCGGAACCACTTTCCTTTCAACCGCTTCCCGGGAAAATTGTTCCGGTGATCCCCCTGGGCTCTGATTTGGCTTTCCCATAGTAATAAAACACAAAAATATCAATATATTATAGCATAAAACTCACGCATCGCCTAGGTGTGAAACCCCATAAAAACTCTCTGCTGGTGGACTTTCAAAAAAAGCTGAAAAATGGTATAATAATATGAAAATTTAATATCTCAGCTTATGGCAGACGGCGACAAAGGCAATTCCGGAAATGGGAACAAAGAGGCCGAACCAAAAGAGTCAGTTTCGGATCGCATCAGAAGGCTCAAGGGCGAACAACCTCAGGGCTTGCCCACACAACTTGCCGAAATCAAAAGCAAGGAGCAGGAGGCAAAAAAAGAGACGCCGCGTGAAACGGCTGATATTAAGCGCGATGTGCTGGAAACACAGGTCATGGGGCCGGATCGCCAGACGGCTGAGGGCATTATGGGTATAGACAAACTGACCGACGATGTAGAAATCGACCGCGAGCTGGAAAATCTCTGGACCGTGTCCACGATCCTTTTTGCCAAACTCTATGATGCGGGTATACAGAAGGGCGACGTAGAAACCATTGAAAAATTCCGCGGAATTTTGGACGATCCGGCAAAAGCGGAAAAAGCCCGTGCCGCCTTTGAGAAAATGGGGAATACGGAAAAAATCGCATTTCAAAAATTAAGGGAAATTGCGTCTCATCCGGAATCAAAAATTTGCGGAAAACTACGCGACAGCTGGACAATCTTCATCAATAAAAGCAGCAATCTTTACAGAAAAGCCGCAGACGCCAAAGCCCAGCTTCTGGGAGAAAAAGAGCCGGGGAAAAAGGAGAACGGCATTCTGGCCTCCATTAAGAAACACCCTTTGGCTGCTGCAGCCCTTGTTGCAGGCGCCATAGGCCTCTACTATCTTCTGAAACCAAAAAAAGGCGAAGGAATCATAAACAAAAAAACCGGAGTACTGATGGGTATACTGGCCGTCGGCGCACTGATCGGACCGGAAAAGATTATTGATACCATCGGCAAAGTACTCCACATCTCCAAAGAAAAAGCGGCCATATTTTTCAAACATCTTTTTAACGGAGATATAAAAGAGGCCTTTTCATCTCTGTGGGAAGGATCGGATGAAAACATGGACAATTATGTTGATATTGCCCAGAAAATAAGTGACGAAATGGGGAAAAAAGTTGAAGCCAAGGTGATCAAAAAAGTTGCAAACGTAAGCTATAAAGATTTCATATCCGTCAAGGGAAAGACCAAAACCATGCTCATGGACAAGGCGAAAAATCTTTCCGGCCCGCTTGGCTTTGCCGCAGACCTGCTCACGGACAACGAACAAATGGAACAGGAGCCGGTGATCAGGGATTACTTAAAGAAACATGCCGATAAAATTAAAAGCTTCAATCTTCCTGAGACCGCTACTCTCGCCGAAGTTCTTGCCAAACTGACCGGAGCAAAACTTGATGTTGCACCCGCGCCGGCAGCGGCGCCTGGAGAAGGAGAAGAAAGAAAAAAAACCGAGCTCGAAAAGGATATGTCAGATCTCTTCAGAATGCCCGCGGGAATGGAAAGTTTCGGCTTGAGCAGGGATGCTTTGAAAGAACTGGACCGGGATATACTTCAGCATGCACCGCATCTAAAGGAGCTTTTCAATAAATATGAAGGCAACTGGACGAAAGTTCCCACATTCGAATTTACGGCAGAACTCTACTCAGCTCTAAAAAGAGACGCAATTCCAACCATTGTGCATACCGGCGGACTGATCCTGTTTACCGGAGCAAAATGGGTTACCCTTTTAAGCGCCAAATCCATTGTAAATCTATTTACCGATCTTGCGGAAGCACCCTTTGATGACGATAAGGGAGTGGGAGATGCGATGAAGAACTATGCTGCCGGAATCGCTCCCTTCGCCCTTTTGTTTGCTGGCGCAAATGTGCTGAAACAAGGAGTATTTACAGTCGTGGGGGGACAAAAATTTCATATCAGTGAGGTAATTAAAAGCGCAGGCAAAGGTTTTATTTTCCCGGCCGAGGTGGTGAACATGTACTACAAAGGGGGTGATATGTTTTACCGGAACGCCAAAGGTCTTGAGCTGCAAATTAAACAATGGAATACCACCGGCCCGGAAAGAATAGCCATTCTGGAAGAGCGGGCTAAATTTTACGCGGAGCAGGTGAACCGCTTCCAGTCCATGTATGAAGCATCGCAAAAACCTGTAGACGGAATCAAAAGTGGGTTCAAAAAGGTTTACACCAATATTGAGCTGGAGAGAATCGAAAGGCTGCGCGCCAAATATCTGCAGCAATTTAAGGGGGTTTTCGAGCAGTTGCCGCAAGGAGAACAGATAACCGTAGACATTAAAGATAAGCCTTCACTGAATGAAGCGGCAAAAAAAGCGCAGGAATATCTAAAAAAGGCAAAAGAGCGAGGAGTTGGAGGGGTCACCGGTCCTGAAAAATTTTACGAGATGGAAGCAAAAAGAGTTGGTGATGCTGAAGGTTTCGGAGATAAAAGGAAACACCGATTCCGGTTCGGAACAGAAGAATATACATTCACGGAAACCGAGCTAATGCAGGAGGTCGGAGAGGTTGAAAAAAGACGCATCGACCGGGGCGATAAAAAACCGACAGATCCTGAAAAAGTAAAACTGTGGGATCAGCAAAATGAAAAACTTGCGGCAAACTCGCTTGGAGAAAAACGTTTTCTGGCCGTTGAAGAGATTCCTGGAAAAACCAACACGTTCAAATTCGCCGGCCAGGAGATGGTTCTGGATCCCGCCAAAATCCAGCTTAAAGTCGATAAAGGGATGAAGCCACTCGACGCTGCGCGTGAAGTTGCGGTTGAGGAGACGGTCAAAGGGGCAACCATTGAAGAGGTCAGAGTTACCAATGGAGTTCAAAAGTACAAAATCGGCGGGAAATGGATTACTGCAGAAAATCCAAAAACGCCGGCAGAGTTTGCTGAAATAAAACAGAAATTTGCAGATGTGCTAGGCAAAGAGGGGAAAGCTGCAGAGTTCCAGAAATTCAATTTTGAAAATTCAAAAGCCCTCAGATTTTTCGGGGCACTGGAAAAAACTCTTGGAACAGCTGCAGCGGTAATGATCATTATTCACCTGGAAACGGCTCAGGATAAGACAAAGGCCGTTGCAGAAACGGCAGCCGGATTTGGAGCCTTCGTGGCGGGACAAAAACTGACGCATGCAGCGTTACGGGCATTCATGAAACCCCCATATACCGGAGGAAAAGTTGCACTGGTTGGCTTGCTTTCATTGGCAGGTGGTCTGGCGGCGGCATTCGGCGTCACGAAACCTATGGGCGAAGTTGTGGATCAATTTCTTTCAAACCTTGTACCGGGGGCAGAGTTCGCCGCTCCGGAAATGATCGGGATTATAGAGGCGGCATCGATAAAACCGGTAGCACGGATGGTTTTCAAAAGTATGGGAAGCGGTGTTTTAAGAAAAGGTATGCTGAAAGTGGGACTAACAGGCCTTGAGAAATTCCTCACGAGAAAACTTGAAAGCACCTTATTCACACGCATCGGCCGACTGGCAACCAAGCAGGGGTTCAAACAGATCGTAAAATGTCTCGGCTGGCGCGGCGCTCTGGTGGCCGGCACATTGGCAAATGACGTAACGGTTATAGGTGTTGTGGACAACATAGTAGGTCTTGGATTGACGGCCTGGATGGCCAAAGACATTTATGACCTTGTACGCATCGTGCTTCACGCCCAGACTGTGGAAAGAGAAATGGCAGTTCGTGGGTCAAAAGAAGTAAGTAAAATGGAATTAGCAGACGGGAAAAGTCGCGAAGAGGCAGGTAAAATACTGAAGGCCAGGGGCACGACGGTCGATCAGCTTATGTTATTGAGCGATAACGATTTAGATAAATTGCTGTCAGAGCTTTCCCAACCAAACCTGCGCATCTGGCGAGAAGGCGTACCGGGATACGAAACCTACAGCTTCAGAAACGGTCAGCCGATTGGAATCCGTATCAACAACGCCCAGGGCGAAATTATTGCCGAAGTTTCAAACGAAGATCTTGAAAAAGCGGATGAGCCGCTGGATAACGTGGATATAAAAGATCCGCCGAGCGAAACCGCTGGCGAGCCATCTCCGGCTACAGGTACTTAACCATGTACGTTCCCTCCAGTTCGTACCCGATCTTCCGGTAATATTCGCGAACACCAATGCCGCTGATAACGGCAATTTTTTTGTACCCTTTCGTCCGGCTGATCTCTTCCGCTTTCAGCATCATCTGTTTCCCGAGGCCGATATGTTGTGACGTGCCTTCATGTTCACCGGAAACACGAACCTGTTCTCCGTAGGTATGGACCTCGCGCACCAAGGCAGCCCCTTCAAGCTCCTTGATAAAATGGCGCTCCCCTTTCAGGCTGTGGGAAGAAAAACGCAGCCGCAGCAAAGAGCAAAGTTTATCGCGCTCCACATCATTAAACGTAATAAAAAATTCACGCCCCTCAGACGCATCAAACTCCTGAACTTTGAGTTCAACATCGTTTATGTAAACCTTCTCCTCTGTCACCTGACGGCAACGGATGCAGCGACATTCCAAGCCGGCGCTCTTCATCCTCTGATGAATAACCTGCCTGAGGTTGGATACTTTTGAACCGCCAAGAATTGATGTCGCCGGAATATCACGTATAAGGCGGGCTATACGAACATACTCGGGGACAAGAGGCTTGACCCGCATCATCAGCTGTATGAGCTCTTCATCCGAGTAAGGCACATGCTTTCCATCCGCATGAATTTTTTCCAGCTGCGACCACGGCACAACCATGCAGGGATATATTTTCAGCCAGTCCGGCCGGTATGCGGGATTACTGAACAGCTCTACAAAATCCTGATAGTCTGTTTCAAGACCGCTGCCATAGAGATTGGGCATCATATGACAGTTGATCTTGTAGCCAGCATCACGAATGAGCTGAATGGCCTTTTTTGTTTCCGCGATGCCGTGTCCGCGCCGGTTGATCTCCAGCACACGGTCATTCAGACTCTGTACGCCTATTTCGATCTTGGTACATCCAAGTTTTCGCAAACGTTTCAGTTCATCCTCCGTAATATGGTCAGGGCGTGTTTCGAACGAGAGTCCGATACAGCGATTAGCCGCCGTCTCATTTGTTTTTTGAGCCTCTTCAAGCGAACGGGCTTTGGGGGCGGGGTAGTTGAGAGCATTAAAAATGCCCCGGGTAAAAGCTGTCTGGTATTTCTTGGGATAGAAGGACCATGTTCCCCCCGACACAATAACGTCAATCTTGTCCGTGTGATGCCCCGTGCGATACAAACTTTCCAAACGGTTAAGGGTCTGCCGGTAAGCATCAAAGTCGTTCAGAATCGCGCGCATGATGGCCGGCTCATTGGAAAGATAACTTTTTGGCATGCGCGGTTCCGTGGGACAAAAAATGCACTTCCCCGGGCATGGAAAAGCTTTCGTGATAACCGTAATATTGGCTATCCCCGAATGGGAGCGTACTCCCCTCTTCCTCAAAACCTTCCAGAAATCCCGGTCTTCCGTCATCTCACCCCGGGAGATCAATTCACGATAGGCCTTTAAAAGCTCAATATTTGAAAAAGGGCTCCTTT
>DATDOI010000036.1:0-2683 GCA_035293325.1 Candidatus Altimarinota bacterium | reverse complement strand
TGCATCCGTGACGGCTTTCAGCCGCTTCACTTTGGACCACTTACTATGTTTTGACATGATGGTGCAAATAATCCTGGAGCTGGGTTGGTCGATCGGTGATGATCCCATCCACGTCCAAGTGGAGAGCTTTATCCCATTCGGCCGGTTTGTTGAATACGAAAGAGAAAATCTGCATATGATGTTTTTTCCCGAACCCGACGTTCCATCGGTTAAAAACACGCTGGTGGAGGAGGTAGTACTGGGGACGTATTTTTTCCCACAAAATACGTTTGAAGAGGATGTTCCAGAAAGGGTTGGCGCAAAGGAAACCGAGCTGTGCGTCCGGGAGCATCTTCCTGAGACGTTTCAGCGCAAAAAGATTAAACGATTGGAGCAGGACAGGCCGGTCGCAGAGGTTTTCTTTATAAAAACGTACAAAATCACGAACGTAAAAAAAACTGGTGAAAAAACGCGCGCTCTTGATTTCGATAATGAGAAAAATATCCTTTGGGATTCCTTTGAGCACGGGGCTAAAAACGTTAAGGCGGGACTTGGGGTGATGGAAAAAATCGTGCTCAAGAAAAAAACGACGTCTGAAGTAATCGTAGCGGGCATCCATTTCGAGAGAACTCACGCCGTTTGCAAGCGCATGCTGGAAAGCTTCAAGCGTATTCTCGCGATGAGGACCAAAACCTCCGCGATGCGCGATAATCATCGGTTTTTTACTGTGTCTTTTCATAGTCAGCGAGATTCACATTTTCGTACTGCGTCCGCAACGGCTTCCGTTACTCCTGCATCAAAAATATCAGGAACAATTTTTTCCGTCGAGGGCTCTTTCACGCACGCAGAAAGAGCGAGCGCTGCGGCGAAACACATCTCTTCGGTGATGGCTTTGGCTCGGATATCAAGGGCGCCGCGGAAAATTCCCGGGAACGCGAGCACGTTATTGATCTGGTTCGGAAAGTCGGAGCGCCCGGTGCCCACCACGGCGGCGCCCGCAGCTTTTGCCAGATCCGGCATAATTTCCGGTTCGGGATTCGCCATCGCAAAAACAATCGCCTTTGGAGCCATGCTCTTGACCATTTCCGGCGTCACCAGGTTGCCGGAGGAAACCCCGATAAAAACATCCGCGCCTTTCATGGCATCGGCAAGCGATCCCTTGATGCGCTCCGGATTTGTCTCTTGTGCCAGTTGCATCTTTGCGGGGTTTCCCGCAAGATCCTCTCTTCCTTCAAAGATCGTCCCGTGGCGATCGCACAAAATAATATTCGGTCCGTGCCCCTGTGCGTCTTTCCGTGCATGGCCCTGCCCGCCATTTGCGGCGCCGTGCTTCATGAGGAGCTTCGCAATGGACGTACCGGCGGCGCCCGCGCCTGACATCGCAATTTTACATGCACCGATCGTCCTTCCCGTCACTTTCAAAGCGTTTATCAGTGCTGCCAGCGCCACGATTGCCGTTCCGTGCTGGTCATCGTGAAAAACCGGAATCGTCAGCTCTTTTTTGAGCCGTTCCTCAATCTCAAAGCAACGAGGCGCGGCAATATCTTCAAGGTTGATGCCGCCGTACGGCACCGTTATTTTTTTTACGACTGATATGAACTCTTCGGTGTCCCTGGTATCGATGCAGACCGGGAACGCATCAATGTTTGCAAACTCCTTGAACAGAAGGCACTTGCCCTCCATGACGGGAAGGCCGGCGGCTGCGCCGATATCTCCCAACCCCAAAACCGACGATCCGTCAGTAATAACGGCAACACTGTTGCTCTTCATCGTGTAACGGTAGAGATCCTGGGGGTTTGCGGCGATTCTGCGGCAGGGCTCGGCAACTCCCGGCGTATACGCAAGACTCAGATCCGAATGGTTTTTCAGCGGAACTTTCGACTGCATGGCAATTTTGCCATGATGTGATTCATGAAGCTGGAGCGACTGCTCAAAAACATCCATGCTCTAATTCTTAAATTCAGTTTCGGCGTCCGTCGGCAGAGTGTACTGGACAGTGGAAGACTCAGTCACGGCCTGTGGTGGCTGACCGTTTCCGTTCGAAATTGGTGGAGGAGTCGTTGGCCCTTTGACGCTTGGCGGCTCAGTGGGGCCGGTACTGTACGGAGTTTCCAGAATCTGTTTTCCGGACTGATCCGCCGGCTGAGCCTGGCAACCTGAAACGGCCAGAAGCATGAGACCCATAACAAGCACGAACGTAAAATGACGTGTGTTCATAAGCATAAATAATTACCGCGGGTTTCTATTGATTCCCACCCAATCCGGAAATTTTGTCGGCGACCGAACCGGAACCGGTTACTTCCATTGAACCGCTCGCTTTTTCCACCATAGCATCATCCTTCTTTTCCACCATGGTTTCCGATGTTTCCGTTTCCATCGCACTTTCCTGAGTTTCAATGGTGAGTGAAGCGGTTGATGTTTCCGTTTGGCCCTCTTTGATCATCACGGATGCTGTGGAAGTTTCAGTAACGGTTGTCTGTGCCGGTTTCTGCTGGCAGCCAAGGAGTCCAAGGCTAAGGATTGAAACGAACCCGAAAAAAAGTATTTTCTTCATGATGTTGGTTTTTAAGAATTAAGTGAAGAAGCCACGCGAATTATATATTTATTCTCAAGCCGAGTCCACCATTAGAATGCCGTCGTGTTTCCGTCACTCATTGCCAGAATAGTATTGGCGTTACGGTCAAGTTTAAGCGTTATGTCGTAT
>DATDOI010000035.1:0-4417 GCA_035293325.1 Candidatus Altimarinota bacterium | reverse complement strand
CGCATCGACGCGAACATTCTGTTGAAGCGGCGCTGCGTCGTTGTCGAACTGTCGAAGAGTGAATCGTATTGTGCCGTCGGCGTTATCTTTCCATACCTGCACGTGGTTTCCGTTTGGAGCAATATCCGTATCTGCCGTTGTCTGGTTGTTCGCGCTCGAAACATGCGCGAGCGATTCGTTTTGGACTTTGGCAAATTCGTTGATGTAATTTTGAAATCTATTGGCCGTTCCCTGATGGGAAATCGTATAGAAGCCGTCCGTGTTCATGGCGATTGAGGGGTCAATCTCATTGCCCGCAGTCGTCGTATTAACGACAAAGTTTTCACCGATCCGTTTCCCCCTGTACGTAAAGCTTTGCGCGGCAATTCCAAACCCGGTCCCGTCAATGAGGTTTTGTTCCCAGGCGACGGTGAAATTTCCGAGATAGTCGGCAGCGACGCCCGGCCTCAGGATGCTCGTTCCTGCGGTGTCGTTTACTATGAGTTTACTTCCATCCTGACTGCAGGCCAGATCCGTGTCGGTGCCGTTTCCGGTATCGGGATCGGAACAGATGATTCGCACCACGTACAGATTGAAGCTTGTGTCTCCGTATGTAAAAATGAAGTATCTGTCCTGGGGGTCGTTCAGACTTGTGCGTGTCGTTTTATCCGCTGCGACGGAAGGATACGCGCCAACGGTTTCAACGTTGAGTTGTGCAAATGCCAACAGCCCTCCATCTTGGGCAAAAAACTGATAATAGTAATTGGGTGTACCAGCGGGATCATCGAGCCATGCGACGACAAATTCACCGAGATTGTTCATGGCAACCCCCGTGGGGAATTGATTGAAGGCATTCGTGTACATGGTTACTTCGCTTCCCGCCGGCACGGGTGCCGTGACGGTCTGCGTGAAATCCACATCGAATCTCGCCACATAGATGTTATTGTCGAAACTTGGCACGAAACCTGCCCATGCCACCACGAACCTCGTGGCGCTTGTGGGGCCGTCGTAATCCATCGCAATCAGCGCACGTTCCTGATTGTTCGTCGCTGACCCATTGATCCTTATTTCACCTCCAACGGCCGTTCCGTCTGCCTGGAAAGCTTTTAAAAACACGCCGTCCGCGTCAACCTGTCCCGCCTGATCTCCTGCACCTTCCCACGTGATGACAAAATTGCCGTTCTGGTCCATCGCGACGGATGGGTTTTTCTGGTCACCGACTATTGAACTGTTTACAAGGACGTCTGCCGCATCCAATGCTGTTCCCGTTGCGTCAAAACGGCGATAGTAAACTCCCTGACCGCTTGGGTCGAATCCGGTTCCCGTCTCCATAGACCATACGGCGATGGTATTCCCTTTCTCGTCTATTGCCATCCTGCCTCTGTTGAGGACCGAAGGAGTAGTGTTATTCATTTGTGTTTCGCTGCCCGCCGTTATCGCCGCAAGAGCCTGTTCATTTTCAAACCAGCGCCCGTTGAGGGAAAGATACATTCCCGCCACTCCCGCAATGAGAGCGAGAGCAATGTAGGGGGTAAACGGATTTTTATTTTTTCTTTTCATGTTTTTTTATTTCTTTTTTTTCGGAACGATGATCGTATCGCCCGGTTTCATGACATACGGCGCCTTTAATCCATTGTACTTCGCAATCTTCTTCCATGGAACATCCCGTTCACGGGCGATTCCAAGAAGATCCTCATTCTGCCCCACCTGGTATTCGTCGCTGTTTGCCAGATATTTTTTGCGGGCCATTTTTTTGTGCGTATGTAGCGCGAGTCCGCTGAAGAGTACAAAGGCTGAGGCAAGGATGATTTCCCACGGCATTGCCCAGAACGTCACGCTTTTTGTTTCCGTGAGTCCTACCCCGTGAAGGTCGCTCGAAATAAATTTTCTGCCGAATGTGACCGTGGCTTTTGCCGTGAAATTCCCGATAAGCGGTCTTTTGGACATCTTCATAAGCGGCTTGATCGTTGTATCGGGGGAACTTGTTCCCAGCGTTTTTTCAACTTTTTCGTAAAGATTTCCCATGGAGTCGTACACTTCGACGACGGCGTGAGGTTCGTATGTGATGTTTCCCTTGTTTACAATCGTGAATTCGAACTTTGTCGTTCCTGAAAGAGTTTTGGTCGCGGTAAACCCGGTAAGGCTTATGTCTTCCATTGTTTCTCCGGGTAATGTCAGGTAGATGCGTGAACCGATACGGGTTTTGATGGAAATATTTCCTCCGCAGAGGTTGTTTTCTTCGCAATAAGCCTGTTCCTGCGGAGATTCAGGCTGGCGCGATCCGCTATTTTCCACAACAAGACCGCCGATGTATTGACCGGCCGTCGCGCCTTCAGGGATTGAAATCGTAAACGGGATATCGAGCGTTTCGTTCGGTTGCAGCGTGGCGGTTTTTATTTTTACGTCCGTCCATGCTCCGATGCCCCTCTGGTCTTCCTCGAGGAATTTTAATATGAAGCTGCCCGCGTCGCTGCTTGTGGCGTCAACGGCATAGATGCTCACGCTTTCTTCCTCCGTCCCGAAATTTTTCAATGTCGCAACATCTTCAATGATCGTTCCCGCCGGTTTTTCATATACGAACCAGCTGTGGTTTCCCTTGTACGGGTCAGGATTTTTGACCGTGAGTGTCACCTGCCCCATACCGAAAACGACCGATGCCTGGCCCAGAACCATCACGGAAAAAAGAAATATAGATACAACTCCCGCCCTGAGTTTTTGTTTTTTCATTTTTTTGTTTTCCTCGCGTTTTTTTCTTCTAACGCGTCAAAATATTATACACCCAAAAGCCAAAGCCGTCAAAAGGCCCCGCCGCAAGCGGTTTATTTATCAAAAGAGGTGGGGTAGTAAAAGGTTGTAATAATAACCTATAACCCCACCGAGCTGGAGACTAATAAAAATTCAGTGCGGACGCAAATCTATTTATATTTACTAACTTCGCAAAGTATTGTATAATTTCGAGATACATTTGTTTAACCAATTCGTAACAATGAAAAAGCGCATCAATGCGCCTTATTGGCTCGGACTCGTTGGCTTTCTCTCTTCATTCATACTTCAGTCAATTGCGCCTTTTGCTTTGGCTACCAGCGTTTCGGTCGGACTTCTGGAGACGCCGGCCTCTATTGTCGTTACTCCGGCTACCGCAACTGTGGATCCTGATGATTCACAACAGTTTACCGCCGTTGCCACTTTTACGAGCGGTTCTCCGGACCTTGATGTCACGACTGATCCTCTCACTGAATGGGTCAGCGAGAGTGCCGGTGTGGCGTCAGTCAACGCTACTGGTGAAGCAACCGGTATTGATCCCGGGTCTTCCATTATTAGGGCAACATATGGCGGTAAGAGCGGAACGGCGACACTGACGGTGAACGATACAACTCCTCCTGAAGAAGAGGAGGAAGGCGGCAGCGCCGGTGGTTCGTCCGGCGGATCAGAACCTTCATCAGGTGAAGAAGGAGGCGAGACGCCAGCTCCAGACGAAGGAGAAACTACTCCAACCCCGGATGAAGGAGAGCCCGGCCCGGTACAGGAGGAAGGTGAGCAGCCTGCCCCTCCCGCTCCCGGAGAGGAACCCGCCCCGAATGAACTGCCATCCCCACCGGTCACCCCCCCTTCTGAAACTGCACCCGAAACTGCGCCGGACGCATCTCCCGAAACGACGCCAAGCGTCGAGGAGACGGAGAGAGATTTTCAGTTTGTGTCGCCCGCCGTGAGCGAAGAGGGCGAATACCAGTACCAGATTGCGGAAGTGTTTTTGCCTGATGAGCTCAGCGTGACCCGCGGTGAAACACTCCGTTATATGATTGATCAATTTACTCTGGAAGATACATACAAGGAGCTCCTTGATAGTTGTTTTGCCGATATGGATTCCTGTCTTTCTATTTTTCTTTCGGCATCAAGCTTTGATGGAATTGTGATCGACAGTCCCGGCGACGTATCTGTTCACCCAGGCAGCATTGCTTCCATGAAGAGCTTTTTGTGGACTGATGCTTTTGCCCAGAACAGATTTGCTTTTGGCAACACCCAGCTTTACCCTGATGTTCCTCCCGACGATCCTTACTCCTACGAAATAAATCTTTCGACCCTTCTCTCCATTGTTCAGGGATACTATGAAGAGCCCGGAAGTCCTTTTAAACCGTTTCAGGTTATTTCCAGAATGGAGGCCGTGAAAGTTATTCTTGGCTCCATTGATATCATGGAGTGGATGTACTATCCGGAACTTGAAACCATCCTTGGCGGACCGGAGGGCATCAAGTCGCAGAAAACTCCTTTTTCAGACGTGAACTCTACCCGCGATTATATGTGGTGGTATCCGAGATACCTGAATACCGCCTGTGAACTGGATATGATCGACTGCAAGGAAGGCAGCAATTTCCGACCTGATGAGTACATTACGGAAGCGGAATTTAATGTGATGATTGATCGTCTTCGCGCTTCGCTT
>DATDOI010000034.1:0-2835 GCA_035293325.1 Candidatus Altimarinota bacterium | reverse complement strand
ATTGAAAAACGGGTCCGGGAGCTTGCCCATCAAATGAATACCCGATACCGCCGCATCGCCATCAAAGGTCACAAAACGCGCTGGGGCAGCTGCAGTCGCGAAAAAAATCTCAACTTCAACTGGAAGCTGATTTTCCACCCGCTGGACGTGATTGATTCCGTCATCATTCACGAGCTGGCGCACACGGTTCACCTGAACCACGGCAAAAAGTTCTATGCTTTGGTGGACAAGCATTGTCCGGAATACAAAGCACTGAGCAAAAAACTCAAAGCGGGAGTCACGCCCTGGTAGAGCTACTGGACAAAACCGCGCCGGGAAAGGAGCTCAATCCAGATAAATCTTTTTCGGGTCAACAGCATCGCGCAGAATTTTCAGTTCTTTTGCCGTCGGTGCTTTTGTTTCGGGAATTTTTCTGGGGACAATCGGCCGCCAGGTCATATTTCGCAGAACCTCTTTTTTTGTCACGCCGGGATGGATGGATTTTATCCTCGCGCGTTTGCTGCGCGGATGAAAATCAAAAATGCAGAGATCCGTAATGATGTAGCGGGGCCCCTGTCCAACGAGCCCCATTTTTTTTCGCGAGTCACCGCCTTTCAGATGGCCGGGGGAGGTGATGTAATCACATTTATGAAGTTTTCTTTTTTCGTGAGGCGTGATGATGAACGTGCATTTGGCGAGTGAAGCGATGTCATTTGCGCCGCCGCTCCCAACCAGGCGCACAACGGGCTTCCGGTAGTTCCCGATCGCGGTTGTATTGATATTCCCGTACTTATCAATCTGCGCGCCTCCCAGGAATCCGATATCTATGTATCCTCCTTGCAGCAGTTCCCCGAGTGCGGCGCGTATATCCAGCGCGGCGGCGGCGTTGTACATCAGACGCGGATCGGAAACAGAACGCGGCAGATCCTTATTGCGCGTATCAATATTTCCTCCTTCATAAACAATTTTTGCACCGGGTGCATGAGTTTTCTGCGCGAGCATGGCGCTTAGTACCGGCATACCCGTTCCCGCAAAAACGACGGCGCCGTTCCAGATCAAACGCGAACCGCAGATCGCCATCAATTCAATGTTGCTGTACTTTGCCATATCAATTTCAGGTGAGCGTTGTAGCAAAAAGAACGAAGAGCAGTATAGGAATCATTATCCAGCTGACGATGAGGGCAAAAATGATAGTGTTGGCTTTCGGGTTGTTGCGAAAAAGCCGGGGGACGAAAAAAAATTCAAAAAGACTGATCCAGGCGATTAAGGCCGGAACGCCCATAATATAGGAAGGCTCCGCAGAGGGGTCAGCTATCGGCCCGTACTCCATGTACCAGAAAGCGAACGAAAGTCCGGCAGCGTTCAGCAAAAGGAAAAGTGGTATAACCATTTTTACAAGGGGGAGGCCGGAAAATGAGTTGTCTTGCATGGCAAAAGATTAGTAGCCAAGATTTTTATTTGCCTTCAGGTCCTGCAGCCGCGCGCTCCCGATTTTTCTGAAAAGTTTTTCCTCATCCGGAAGCACCCACTCCTCCTTATATTTCTGCCAGCCTTCTTCCGTTTCGCACGAGTCTACGTAATATTTCAGGTGATCAAAATCGTAATCATAAAAATTATACATGGCAGTGGGCCATGCACCCCACGGCGCGTGGACGATGTAATCAACCATCAAACCGGGAACCGCCGTCCTCTTGGGATCTTTTCGTATCACACTGGAAGGCACAATCTCCTCCGCCAGAACAATTTTCACGTCGGACGCTTTCAGCCCGTCAACGTCGGATGTCGCAACATCATCAATCTGCACATTGCCCTCCTCATCAACGCGCTGAACCTGAATGATGCCAAAATCCGGATTCACCGAAGGAACAAGACAGACCGTTTCGCCGGTGAAAGGACAGTCCACCACGGCCAGCTTTTCCTTGAGCTCGCGAAATGATGACATGTGTTCAATGTCGGAACCGAGGATACTTTTGACGGGCATGAAAGGTACGCCCATCGCTCCGCCGTACAGCCGCATCGTCATGGAAAAATTCGTGTAGTCCTCAACTTTCAGGTAACCCTCTTCAATTCGGCGGCGCACATTCGGGGCGGGCCCGAACCCCTCTATGCCTGAGTACCCGACCTCCATTCTGCGGATAACTTTCCCTGCCGCAAGCAGATCCACATGGACCGTAGGGCCGGAAGATATGAAATGCATATCATGTTTTTCCTGACGAATCAGTTCACGGCAAAACGCCATGCACGCGCGGATATGCGCAAACCCGCCTATAAAAACCATGCTGTAGTTTGGCACCAGATCCGCTGCCTGCTGGAGACTGATCCGCTTTGGCATAGCCGCATTATACCATGGCTCCGGTATGCTATAATGAAAACCGCGATATTTTTTTTCACTCAACCTATGCCGGAACTCACTTCAGATCTTCTCATGTTCGGTGGTACGGAATGTACGCACTGCCATGAAATGGACCCCATCGTTGAACAGCTCGAAAAAGAACTCGGCCTGAAACTGCAGTATTTTGAGACATGGCACGATGAAGCGAACGCCAAATACCTGGAGGAGCTGGATCAGGGCCGATGCGGCGGCGTACCTTTTTTCTACAACGTGAAGACGCAGAAATTTATCTGCGGCTCCTGCGACTACGACACGCTTAAAGCCTGGGCCGTCGGCTGAAAGTCCTGTAAAGGTACTTGAAGTGCGTTGGGACGATAGAAGTTTACTCCTTCCGGATGATGCCGGACGGGCGGCTGTCGGGGTCGATTTCATCCTCACCGGCGGGCGCAATCGCCGCCGCGCCGTTGTTTGAAAAGGAATTTTTCGGTCGGGCAGGGATGCAGTTTGTTTTTGCAATATGCTCC
>DATDOI010000033.1:0-2844 GCA_035293325.1 Candidatus Altimarinota bacterium | reverse complement strand
GGAACTGGAGCCAAGAACCCCAAAGTGCGGTGTCCAGGCGTGCGCAGGAATAAAAATGCAGTCAGGTGATGCGTCCATCACTATTTTTAATAGCTCTTTGCTGTCGAGACCCAGAATCGGCCTTCCGTCAGCCTGGAGGTTACCGATTTTTGAAAGCGTATTGTTGATCTTTGCGGCGACGGCAAAACTTGGCGCCCCGACAATGCAGTGAACCTTCCGCACTTTTCCTCCTTTTGAGTAAATGCAGCTGATCTCAACTGTGAGCATGAAACGAAAAAGGGCCCGGCATGATGCGGGAACCTCCGGCTCAATCTCGTCGGCATACTCTTTTTTTAAAGTAAAAAGTCCCGGCTCGGCCTCCTGGAGTTTTTCTCTCATCTCATTCAACCAGGCCGGATGTGTAAAATCGCCTGTTCCGATGACCTGAATACCTTTTATCTGGCCCCATTTATAAAGGCTCACAATGTTCATCTCCTTGCTCGTGGCGCGGGAATAGTGCGAGTGAATGTGAAAATCGGCGATGAATCTCATGGGGAGGGCGCTTACTGTCGCTATCCTATATGATTCCTGCGGGATTTCCAGAAAAGTTTGACAGGTGAGTGTATACTCACCTATACTCCAGTCAGAATCCATAACCAATCTCAACCATGAGAAACATTCAACTCCCGAGGTTTTCCGACAAGGAAATAATGGGCCTGCTGGCCTTTTATCTGGCTCGTCGGCACAGGCAGTCGCCCGCCGCAGCAAGAAAAGCTCCCGTCTGGCAGCTCGAAATGGCGGTCAAAAATCTGGGACTTCAGCGGATAGCATGATTTGCAGTCCGGAGCCTTTATTAAAAGGCCTATTTTTGATACAATAAGGGGATTAATACATTTGTATGGGCAGTCCCAAAAAGCGCTCAGGCAAAGGCCCCGATTCCGGCCGTAAAAAAAGCAGACGAGGAGAGCACGAGCGCCAAAAAGGTTCACCTCTGGGAGGGGAGTCGTTTTCAAACGATGACCCTGATGTCAGTGGCATACGGCACGCCATCAGCGACTATCTTTTTGGAGCAGTGGAAGAGGGGAAAACTATCGAACAGATCGAGTCAGAAAATCTTCGGGCGACCGTTCTGGAAAAAATAAAAAAATTCCCGGCGACAGTACGCACGGGTCATCCCGAACTGCCTGAGGCGCCTGATCCGGATACAAAGACCTTAAATGCGTTCGCGGAAAGGCTTGAGTCAGTCTGCCCCGATGATATTGAAGCCTGGTCATCGTTCTCAAAATTTATAGATCGCTATCAGATGAGCGGTACGATGGTGCTTGAGTTCATGCTGCAGGCTTCGGGAAAAAAGAAAGAGTTCCTGAAACTTTTTCTGGAGGTATCTCTGAACGAGGGGAGACTGGCGGTCGAAACTCTGGCGCATCTGAGAGACGCTCTCTATCGTGATGACTGTAAAAAACTTATTGCCGCACGGGACATTCTCATGCCACTTTCAAAGACAGACCATCATAACCACGTCCTGAATAATACGAACCTTTTTAAAGGTTCTTTTGATAAATTTCAGCATTTCGTTGAATACGTACGGCGATCAGAAAAATTCAACGCCGCCGAAGCCGAAGCATTCATAGAGGGAAAAATGAAAAGCGTCGATCGCGGCCCATACCGCTGACGGTAACTCAATCAGCCGTCAGGATTTCTCCGGACGCAACAACTTCAAACGCGCTTCCCGGAACGGTTTTTAACTGATTCAGATCTTCATCGTCCCATGCCACATTGGCGGAGCCCGTAATGAACCAGTTGCTTCCGTTGTCGGCGACGATCAGTCCGTATTTTTTCAGGGCCTCCAGAATGACGCGTGTCTGGCCGGTAAAACCGGAAATGTCGTAGTCCGCTTTCAGTCTCATCCGAAGTCCCATCGGCGGGGCATCAGGGTCGGTCACGTCGGACGCAAAGTGGGTTGCAGGATGAATATACCCGCGCTGTGTCGTGCTGAAAGTGACGCGGATTGCGTGATTGATCCCACCGGATAAAACTTCGTCATATCTTACAAGACCGGGCAATATCGGAAGGCCAGCCGCATCGGCGGATGTCCATCCGTCCGGTCTCAAATCATTGGAAGCCAGATCAAAAACTGCTCCCGAGCCCGCATGCCACTGGCCCCCGGAAAATTCAGCGGCGTACAGTTCATAGAGCATGCAGTTATCCTCCTCCACGGCCAGAACATGTGCGTCGCTCCCTCCCTCAACCGGAGCGTCACCAGGAATGGGGTATGGTCCCGGATCGCTCTGCTCCGGCCACCACATGAAATCTATTGGAATAAGCGGTTCATCCGCTCCCACAACAATGTACGGGATTCCATACTCGCCGCCGCCTCCAAAATCTGCGTGGAGGAACTGGTTCCCTCCAAGATCTTCGATATAAGAAATATAATTCGCGGAATTCGTGTCGAGCGGATCGCCGGAAATATCACGATTCCATGCGTTATCGGCGGGGAAAATAGAACAGTTGCCAACCATCGGCGCTTCTCCGGAACCCTGCGAGCCGCCTGTTGAAGTTCCGCCTGTTCCCGAGTCGTTATCTGCAAGCTCTGCATAGGTCTGAGAGGGTTTGTCTGTGAGCTTTTCACGAAGACGATAGATCATCTCCACCATCTCACCTCTTGTCACCTTGTGGTCAAAACCATCGATACTCTCGGGAATAGCATTCAACTCAGCCAGTTTTTCCACATATGGTCTGTACCAGACCGCATCATCCACCGTCTCATAGCCAAAGGCATTCACAACAATCTTTGACGCTTCCGCAAAATTTATATTCTGAGCCGGCTTGAACGTTCCATCGGGATAGCCGGAAATAATCTCATTC
>DATDOI010000032.1:0-3231 GCA_035293325.1 Candidatus Altimarinota bacterium | reverse complement strand
CGTGAAATATATTTCCTGCTGGAGCAGAAGATTATTCTGGAAATTGACCTTGGCGAGGGGAAAAAGCGGTATGAAATGGCGAACCGTGACCACCACCACCATCTGGTCTGCATAAAATGTTTTTCCATAGAGGATGTCGAGCTGGAAGCCGATCTGCATGAAGAGGAGGTCCGCATAGAACGGTTAAAAAAATTTAAGATCACCAATCACGCGCTGGAATTTTTCGGACTCTGCGCTCGATGTCAGTAATTCACTTTCTTTAAATATCCCGCCATGAAAAAATTAACGATACTTTTTTTGGGAGCGCTTCTGACTTTTGCAGGCTGTGAAAGCCAGGACGGAACTATCTCCGGGACGCAGGAATCGACAGAGCGTTCTGCGTCAAAAAAAATTATCGTTGTCGCCAGCTTCTATCCGCTCGCTGAGTTTGCGCGAAATGTCGGAGGAGATCGTGTTGAAGTATTTACGGTCACACCGCCGGGAGCGGAACCTCATGAATACGAGCCGACGGCAAAAGATATTGTCCGCGTCAGAGAGTCCGGAATTTTTCTTCTGAACGGCGGCGGTCAGGACGCGTGGGCTGAAAAAATTCAGAATGAACTGAAACAAAAGGGCATTATCGTACTGAATATGTCCGAGCAGATTGAGTACGTGAAAAATGAAGGCGAGGAAGAACATGACGGGGAGGAACATGAATTTGATCCGCACGTATGGCTGGATCCGGTTCTTGCATCGCGTGAAGTCGAGGCAATTCGCGATGCGCTCATACAGGCTGATCCGACGCATGAAGACACGTATCGCGAAGAAGCCTCGGAATATACATCAAAGATCGCTGCATTGGACATGGAGTTCAGGGCCGGGCTGAGCGTCTGCAAACGGAAGGAGTTCATTACGGCTCACCGGGCGTTCGGATATCTGGCCAGCCGGTACGGCCTCGATCAGATTGCAATATCAGGTATCTCAACGGAAGAGGAGCCGTCCGCAAAACAGATCGGTGAAATTTCCGATCTTGCAAAAGAGAAAGGCATCAAATACATTTTCTTTGAAACGCTCGTAAGTCCCAAGCTTTCCGAAACGATCGCCACGGAGATTGGAGCGCAGACGATGGTGCTGAATCCGATTGAGGGACTGACCGGCACGGAGGTGGCTGCGGGGCAAAACTATGTTACATTGATGCAGGATAATCTGAAAAATCTGCGCACGGCGCTGGAATGTGATTAAAAACCATGGAACGACATAACAGCCATGAGGCTGTCTGCATCGAAGCAAAAGACATCAGTTTCCGGTACGGGCAGGTACCGGTGCTTGAGAACGTCAGTTTCAAAGTTCACAAAGGAGATTACCTTGGGATTATAGGGCCGAACGGCGGAGGAAAAACAACACTCCTCAAAATAATGCTCGGCCTTTTGAAGCCGCAATCGGGGACGGTAACGTACCACCACAAAAACGTAAATGGGTTAAAAGACAGGACATTTTTTGGATATGTGCCTCAGCGTCTTTCGCAGAGTGCCGCGCAGTTTCCTGCAACCGTGGAAGAGATAGTTAGAGGGGGAAGGACGGCAAAAGTAGGAATGCTGAGGAAGTTAACGGGAGAAGATATAAAAAAAGTGGAATGGGCGATGGAGATTGCGGACGTGTTGGAGTTGAGACATGAACTCATCGGGAATCTGTCCGGGGGACAGCGGCAGAAAGTTTTTATCGCGCGCGCGCTTGCGGGCGAACCGCACATTCTTTTTCTTGATGAGCCGACGGTGGCGGTGGATGTGGTTTCCAGTCAGAAATTCTACGCGTTTCTTGGGGAGCTCAACAAAAAAATGGGTCTCACCATAATTTTCGTGTCGCACGATATTGATTGCGTTGCGCAGGAGGTGAACTCCGTTTTATGCCTTAATCGTACGCTCATCTGCCACGGATCGCCGAAAGATTTTATGAAAGAGGAGTACATGGAAAAACTCTACGGCAAGAAAATTAAGTTCATTATGCACGGACATGAATAAACTGCGGGCGTCAAAACTGAAAAAATTAATATGCGCGGGGATCGCTCTCTGCGGGATGAGCCTGGCCCTGACACAGCTTGCATTCGGTCAGGGTGCCGATATTGCGGAGCAGGACGGAGCCACTGAAGAACAAGGCAGTCAGGAACTCTTGGAATTCGCTGATATGTCGGCCCTATTCGTCATTCCCACAGACTATTTCGTGGCGCGCGTCGAAAAAGTGACGGATCGGGGCGAAACGCAGGATGTGACCCTTGTGATAGGCGGCGGCCCGGAAAAAGGACAGACCATCAGCATCATTCACGGTGAAATGATCGAGATCACGGACTACCAGAAAGTGACGCAGGGTGAAGAGGTCATCGTCGGACGCGGAGAAATGGATGGAGCCCCCGTCTACACCATCATGGATAAATATCGCATTCCAGCGGTTGCATGGATCGCCGCAATCTTTTTTGCCGTTGCGATTTTCTTCGGGAAAAAGAAAGGGTTCACCTCCGTCCTCGGAATGATCCTGACAATTCTTATTCTCGTTAAATTCATCATCCCGCCGATTGTCGCTGGAGGCGATCCGTTCTGGATCAGTCTTTTTGGAGCAATTGCGATTGCCTTTATTTCGCTCTACCTTTCGCACGGATTCAATCGGCGAACAACCATCGCGCTCATCGGCACGCTCATAACGCTTGGACTGTCGGCAATTCTCTCGCTCATCTTCGTAAATTTTTCCAAACTCAGCGGGGCGGGTACGGAGGATGCGTACTTCCTTCAGCTCGGATCTTTCGGCGCCATTAACCTTCAGGGGCTGCTCCTCGGCGGAATAGTCATCGGCGCGCTCGGTATTCTGGACGACATCACCACCGGGCAGGCGGCCGCGGTGGAAGAGATTCACAAAGCAAACCCCAGGCTCAGTATGAGCGATCTTTACAAGCGCGGTCTCTCCGTCGGACGCGAACATATCGCATCACTTATCAACACGCTCGTACTCGCATACGCCGGAGCCTCATTTCCGCTTTTCATCATTTTCAGCGTGGACAGTTCCGAACCGCTGTGGGTGACATTGAATCACGAATATCTTGTCGAAGAGATCATCCGCACGTTCGTCGGCAGTACCACTCTTATTTTCGCCGTGCCGATCACAACCTGGCTCGCGGCCAGAGCATTCACCAAACCTAAACAGCGCCGCCATGCTTGAGATTTTCCAATACGATTTTATGGTTCGCGCGTTTGTCGCGGGAGTGGT